>JBAXDW010000016.1:0-14659 GCA_037140755.1 Methanobacteriota archaeon | reverse complement strand
ATTGGGGTATGATACCATAAGTGCCAATTCATTTGTCGGTATGTCAAATGCAGCGGAGGACACTTTCATGCTCGAGCTGTCAGGACTTGAGGGGCGAACGTTACTGACTCGGGACGCACAGCTTAATAAGCGAGCAAACGAGAAGTCCGGTATACCGACCCTTCTTGTTGACGACGGAGATGTGCTCCATCAGTTGAACCAAGTGCGAGAGCAATATAGCTTGGTATTCCCCGAACAACCAGAAGCTGTTCGATGCAGTATCTGCAATGGCGTGCTTCATATAGCTGTTATTTCGGAAGTCCTTCGATCTCGAGAGCTTGCTAAGTTACGTGCAAAGGGCGTTGATATTGAGAAATTCATTCAGAAACACGCTGACTATTACAGATGCGACAGATGCGGAAAGATATTTTGGAAAGGCCAACACTGGCGTAACATACTTGAAACCACACGACACCACCTTCATAGCGGTGATTTAGAGCGGCGTTAACGGCTACATGAAGCCGCTAGCTCGGCATAATTTATTTTCGGTGATTTTTTTCTGATCAGGACCTGCAAGTCCGAGCTTCAGCTCAAACGGGTCAGCTCGTTTCGACTTTCCTTCACTGCGTCATAATCGTTAACTTCAATTATCGCTTTGTTAATTCCTCGAAGCTGATCCCAATCGATTGTTCCCTCACCGATAGGAAGGTGCTGATCACGATGACCATCGTTATCGCTTACATGGTGGTACACTACTTGAAAATCGGCTTGCAAGAACTCCCTTATCGCGTTGTTCGTGTGAGCGTGTCCGACGTCAATAGTCGCTGATGCCCCGCACGTTTCGACGAAGAGCTTGTGTTCCTCCACATCGGTGCAAAAGTGTTTCGAGCTGCGCGGCATATTCTCAATCGCAGGCTCTATTCCAACGTCATCGGCGTATTGTGCCCACTTTTCAAGGCCGTGTAGCGCTAAATCAAGTGATCTCATTGTTAGTTTTTCATTTATTCTCTTGATGTAGCCTGGGTGTGTCGTTACCGTTGAAGCGTCAATCGAGGCTGCAAGATCCACTGTCTCATAGAGTTGTTTAAAGGTTTCTTCGCGGATTCCAATGTTTACGCTAGCGGGATTGAGGTCTACCGTTGGTGAATGAATCGTCAGTTCAATATTGTATTGGAATAAAATTTCGAATTGGGCGGTATTTTTAAGAGCGTAGCGCGGAAGGTAGGGGCCCTCACAAAGCACTTCGACTATGTCAAATCCGTCTGCGTGGGCTCTTTGTATGATCTCGTTAAAAGAAATGTCAAACAAAGCGAGTGCTGTAAATCCCACCTTCATAAAAAAATGAACAGACAACCTTACAAACGGATTGGTTGCGTACTTCTTCGTTTTTAAGTTCGTTCAATTCCGAGGCGGGAATCAAACATACTTCTCGTTAGCAGTTTCGCAGACGCACAAAAGGTAACGACAATTGACTAGCGCGCAGGATAATAATCTTCAACTCGCACAATATCGTCGTAACCAAATGGCGTTGAAACGCTATGCATTAGAGAGTTTTCTGTGGCAACAATTTTGTGTAAAGCCCCGCTCGGAATATGAATGGTATCGTTTCTTCCGAAGGCCTCTTTCTTATGCTCAAATTGCACATAGCACGAGCCTTCAACCATGTAAATTGATTCTTCCTTCTCTTTGTGATAATGATATGAGGTCGTATAACCTTCTTTTATATACATCTCCTTAGTGAGATAATTCGCCGTGCTGATGAGTACCTTTTCATACCCCCACGGTTTGTCAGTCCTGTTCGCGTACTCCTTCTTTATTTCTTCGAGATCTTTGGTTGTATCGATCGACATCCAAAACGTATTTTCCTTGTAGTATCCGAGTTGGTTAGTGTCAGCTAAAACAGGAAATACTGTTTTCTCGATTTCTCCCGTTTCAAAATTGCTAAAAGGGACCTCGGAGTCTAGGATGTAAATTCCTCCGTTGATGTAATACTCGAGGAGCGGTTTCTCCTTGAAAGAGCGTATGTGGTCCTCTCCAAGTTCAACGATGCCGTAGGGGCTGCGCATTTTTGTGACAAACATCATAGCTTTAAAATCACTGGACGCGTACTTTTTCATCATCTTTTTGAGATTGATGTCGGAAACCACGTCTCCGTTGCGGATCAACACAGTCTCTTTATCGTTCAGCAAATCGATCCCAAGTTTTATTGCATTAAGGGTGCCCAACGGTTTGTTTTCTACGGAGTATTGAATTTTCATGCCGCGATAGTTGTCACCGTAACGTTCCTCGATCTTTTCGCTTAAGTACCCGGTGAGTAGTATGACGCTCTCGATACCACTGTTCGCCATATCGTAGAGCTGTCGATCTAGAATAGTGTAATCTTCCGCTATATCGATCAGTGGCTTCGGTATGTCTTCAGTATAAGGTTTAAGTCGTTTGCCATACCCGCCGCAGAGGATCATGCCTATCATATAGCTCTTAGATTAGTCCTATGTCAACTTTAGTTTTTCTGTTGCTGAAAAAGAGGCGTTGATTCTATGTGGTGTAAACCACGACTATAAAAAAAAGCGATTGCGATTAAGCGTTGCTGCTTGTGTGTTGGCTTAATAAAAAAAAGACGAATGTGACTCAGTTTAGCTAGCCACAACCGCCGCCGCACGAGCCGCATCCAGTGAGGCTCGGGTGCTTAATGGTGAAACCTTTACCAAACATTGGGTCGTCCACAAAATCGATTTCAGCGCCATCGAGTGCGGCCTCTACGTTCTTTTCCATGAACACTTTGACCCCTTTTGACTCTCTCACGTCTTCTCCCGTCGAAGGATTTTCGTCAAGAGACATTGTATACTGCGGTCCGCCGCAGCCCATTCCGCCGTATGATATCCTTAAACCATACTCGGACTTGCCTTCCTTTATGAGGAGGTCTTTCAACTCTTTTGCTGCAATCTCCGTGACTTGAATCATTTCAAACTCCTATATTTTTCTCTCTCATCGCAAGTATTTAAAGCTACGCAGCGCGCGTAGCTCAGCCCAAATCAGGGCGACTAAAAAAAAGAAAGGAGGGGGACTACTTTCACATTGGTGGCATGCCGCCCATGCCGCCCATGCCGCCCATGCCCCCAGCGCCTTCAGGCATTGGTGGTGCTGAAAGCTTGCTCGCTGCGATTACGTCATCGATTCGCAGAATCATTATGGCGGATTCTGATGCTGAACCGACTGCTTGGGTCTTTATCCGAAGTGGCTCAACAACGCCTGCTTTGACCATGTCGATCGCGTCGCCGGTGAAGACGTTTAATCCAGCAGTCTTCTTGCCTTGCTCGTGTTTTGATCTCAGCTCAACAAGCGTATCGATGGTATCAAGTCCTGCGTTTTCAGCCAGGGTCTTCGGAATGACCTCTAAAGCATCTGCAAACGCATTAATGGCGAGTTGCTCACGGCCGCCTACGGTGGAAGCGTAGTCTCTTAGTTTGAGTGCAAGTTCGATTTCGGTTGCACCGCCGCCAGCTACAAGCTTTTCATCTTCTATCGTGACTCCAACTACCCGTAGCGCATCTGTGACTGCTCTCTCTATGTCATCGACGACATGCTCGGTCCCGCCATGAAGCATGATCGATACTGCTTTCGGATTGTCGCACTTCTCGACAAAGATCATTTCATCGCCGCTAACTTTTCGCTCCTCGACAAGTCCTGCGTGACCGAGGTCACCTTTTTCAAGTTCGTCTACGCTGGAGGCGACTTTTGCATTCGTAGCTCTCGCGAGTTTCTCCATGTCACTCTTTTTCACGCGCCGTGCTGCGAGAATTCCCGCCTTTGATAGGTAGTGCTGGGCTAGGTCGTCAATCCCTTTCTGGCAGAATACCACGGTAGCACCTTTGCCCTTAATCTTGTCAACCATCCCTTTGATCATCTCCTCTTCTTGGCTGAGGAAAGCCTGGAGTTGATCTGGCGACGTAATGGATATTTCAGCGTCAACTTCTGTATCCTTAAGCTCGATCGCGCCGTTTATCAAAGCAATCTTTGCCTTCTCAACGCGTTTTGGCATGCCAGTTGAGACACGTTCTTTGTCTATGATCATGCCTTCGACGAGTTCGGATGAGTCAATGCTCCCCCCCACTTTCTTTTCAATCTTGATGTTGTCGATGTCGAAAGTGTTCTTCCCGTTTTCAGTTTCGACGACTGCTTTGACCGCTTTTACGCACAAGCCTGCGAGTTTCTCTTTCGATGCTTCGGCGCCTTTGCCGGTCATCGCTGTAATTGCTACTTTTTTCAGAAGTTCTTCATCATCTGGTGAGACTGGGATAGCAACCTCATCAAGAATCTCACGAGCTTTTACTGCCGCTAGTCTGAATCCAGATGCTATGACGGTGGGGTGTACGTCTTGTTCCAGTAGGTTTTCTGCTTTTCGGAGCAGTTCGCCAGTAATAATAACAGCCGTTGTCGTCCCATCTCCGACTTCGTCGTCTTGAGTACGCGCGACTTCCACTATCATTTTCGCTGCAGGGTGTTCGATATCCATCTCCTTTAAAATCGTAACCCCGTCATTGGTAATGACAACGTCGCCTAGCGTATCTACCAACATTTTATCCATGCCTTTTGGGCCTAGCGTTGTTCTTACGGCTGAAGCAACCGCCTTAGCTGCGGTGATGTTCATGCCTTGGGCTTCTTTTCCTCTAGTCCTCTGACTGCCTTCCTTTAGAATAAGTATGGGTTGTCCACCCAGTTGTCCGACTTGTCCACCCAGTGGTCCTGCCATTTTTTCCCTCCAGATACTATGATTGGTTCCAGTGTGTGTAGGTTCGGACTTAAATATGCATAAAGTTCTATAAAAACGTTGTGTCAAAAAAAGTGATTCAGTCTAAAGCACGACTACTCTTCAGATCGCTCTCGTACGAGGTGAACTAGCTCAGTCGAACTGTCCAAGTCTTCAAGCTCTTGCAAGCGAACGATAACAGTGTCAAAAATCCGGGGACACTTAGGTTCTTCGTCGGTTATGTATAGTGAGTGAGCGGAGACTACTTGTGATATGCTGCTCATCAGTTCAGCCCGTTTTGCCATTAGACTCGCATTCTTGCTTATTCCAGTGAGTAGGGTCTCTTCCTTAGTCTGTGACAACATGTCAAACGGGGTTTGAAACATGGGCAACACTGTAAAGCCTAATTCAACGAGGAGTGATATGGCTTGTCTCTCGATGGGTGGCAACGTATCAACTTTCGCCGTTTCTGCATGAAAAGCGTGTCGCGTAAGAAGGCTGATCGGCACAGCAAGAGGTGCGTCGAGAACTGCCTCAAGTCGTACAGCTATTTCCACCTTAGCATCCATTCCTTCTTCGTACTTGCGAATACTTCTTCGCGAAACCCCGAGCTGAGAGGCTACTGCCCCCAAAGAGAGATTCATGCGAGTACGAGCCGCGTAAAGAGCCTGCTCATCTAGTTTGACGTACAGTCCTCCGGGAGCGGCATAGATGAGTGGTGGAAACTCATCGATAAAAAAGTCTGAGAGAGTGTCGACGTTAACGGCAGGAATCCCATAACGTACATAGACAGCGCCCGCTTGGAGTTCGTGATTTCGTGCTTTTTCGCCGACCAGCAAGGGCGATGCATAGAAGTACTCAGCCAGCTTCTTTAGTTCTAGTGCGGTATCTTCGCTTAATCCGTCGATATTTGAAAGCATTTTTAGAAAAAGCAGAATTGCGCCCCTTCTAGCAGTGATATCAAAACATCTAGAACGAACATCACATCTCTTCGATGTAATGAATCCAGCCGTATGCAGCACTTCTGTGGTTTGATCCACTAAGAGATCTTGACGCATTATTATCGTTCTCCTAGGCGCTTACAAGCCGTTAGGGCTCATTGACTACTCTACCTCCCTTTATATGTTCAAAAAGCTACTTATATACTTCTATCGATAAAAAAACGAGGCACCTCACGAGAACATGCTGATTGGCATTGATGATACTGATTCAAAGCGCGGCATGTGCACGACGTACCTTGGTACCGTGTTAAAAAAAGCGCTTGAGCGAGAACTGAGGGAGAATGTTGAGCTTCGTTTAGTACGGCTCAATCCAACAATACGATTCAAGACTAGAGGAAACGCCTCGATATGTGTATCCATTAAGCATTCATATGACGTCCTAGATATCGTCGGCAAGCACATTGAACGAATGGCGCATCTTGATGATGAGGGTACGCATCCCGGGGCAGTGTTTTTTGACGATGAAATAGCCCCCCCAGATATCCAGTCCTTCGCAAACGATGCTATGCACGCAGAGCTATCCATATGCAAGGCGACCGCACTCATCGAAAAGTACGGGCTGGATTTTTTGTCATTTAAAAACGGTAGAGGTTTGATTGGGGCACTCGCTGCGATAGGTGCCACTCTTGGCGCGGAGTCTACATATGAGCTTATTGCGTATCGTTTTGAGGACAAATTTCCAGAGAAACGATATATCAACGCACACTCAGTCCGCCGCGCGGACCTAGCAACTTACCCTTATACGTGGGACACCGTAGATCGAAAAAACAACGCGATAGTATTCGCCCCGCACTCTTCTGATCCGATATTGTATGGGATCCGAGGAGAAGACCCCCATCAAATGCTCTCAGCGCACAGCAAAATTATTTCAGAACCATTTGAGTATCTAACTCTTTACAGAACAAATCAGGGGACAGATGCGCACGTCCGGCGCGCTCAAATTCGAGATTTCAAAGAAGGCTCCTCCTACATCGTGACTGTAACAGTAATCGGCGAACCATACACGATAGCTGGCGGACATACGTTTGTCCAAGTGAAAGACGAGAGCGATTCGTTATTATGCGTCGCATTTGAGCCGACGAAACAATTCAGAGCCACAGTTCGCAACTTACGTTTTGGTGATGAAGTGACCGTTCAGGGCAGCTACGTCGAAAACTGCCTTCACTTAGAGAAGCTACAAATTGTTGAACTGAGCGATCAATACAAAAGAGAAAATCCCATTTGCTGTAACAAGAGCATGAAGTCGCTTGGGCGTGGGCAGGGATTTAGATGCGTCAGGTGTAAAACTGTTGAGAAGGCGTCACATAGGAGTCAAGTGCCGGAAAAAAGAGCAGTTGCTACAGGAGCATACGAAGTCACACCGTCAGCTAGACGGCATCTCGCAGCACCGCTCATTAGGAGGCGTAATCGAGGTTATGCTCTATTCCCTAGCAGATAATACGGTACGAGCCGCGGGTTCGAAGCCGACGTGCGCGCGTCCAACAACGCTCGATATAGCGAAAAGCGCGGAGCTTGAGCGAAATGCGCAGAAAAGTTGACAAGAAGGTTCTTAGGGCGTTGAACCGATTCAACGGAAATGTCGTTCACTTAACGCACACGGATTTAGATGCGGTTTGTTGTGACGCTATCTTTCGAAGGAGATATAGAAATGTGCTTACGATCTTTTCTTCTGTTCAAGATTACAGCTCGTACTTGGACTTCTTTGCCCAGGTCCAAGGAGGAACGAACATCACGCTATGTCTGTCCGATCTTGGCGGTAGGGAAGGTGCAGTTGAATCAGTTGCACGGCTAAAACGAAATGGGTGGTGTGTTGAATGGCGCGACCATCACGTTTGGGATGCGCATGTTTTCGAGGATGTTGCGCGTACTATCGACTATTTGCGCGTCAATCGCGAATTATGTGCCTGTGAAATCGTGTACGAGGACCTGCTTGAAAGCGACCCGATCGCTCAAGAAATCGCAGCTATCGGGAGGGATAGAGACTTTTGGGTTAACAAGGACCAGCGTTCTGACATACTCTCGACTGCGATAAGTGATCAAGCGTCGCGAGAGAAGATTGCGTCAAAGCTGTCGAGCGGAATTTTCACAGATGCCGAAATCGAAGGCATGCATAATGTGCAAATAGCTCGGAAGAACAAGGCCATTAACAATGCCTTACGACAGTCGGCTCTCTTTGATCATACGGCAGTTACGATTAGCAGCGGTTACTCGAGCGATGTAGCTGCGATGCTGAGGGACCGATATAAGTCAAGAACAGAGTTAGTATTGAGAGCTAATGGCATCTTTTCCATAAGATCGGTCGCTCCTGTGAGTAACCAGATCGCAATGTTGTTTGATGGTGGTGGGCATCTACACGCTGCTGGTGGCAATCTGCATTTTACGATAGCTGAGCGGGTAGGATTTCGATTCTTTATGTTTCGCCTCAAGAAGGTGCGTGAGCTCATTGCTGTCGCTTCGAGTTTCGATCAGTCTTGACGAAACGTCTTGCTGCTGCGCAACTCGGCGATTAGCTGAAACACCTCTTCCGGATCGTAGATCCTCTTGAATGCCATTATGTTACCGCTATAAGTCTCAATGACAAGATTTCCCGTCTTTAACACCCTTCCCGACCAGCTCTGCTCTTTTGCTTGTTTCGAAACCATATTTAGCGGTATAGTTGCTGTTCTCTTGATAAAAAGGCCCTTTTCTATGTATATATCACGCCCAGTGATTCCGTATCTTTCTGAATAGACAGCAACACCTATTCTACCAGCGACAAATAAGAAAAGTAAGACAGCGGCCCCCCTAAACGCCGTCGCGATCAAACTGACGTCAATAAAGCTGCCCACAAAAAAAGACCCGAAGAGAAGGGCTGCCAAGAGCAGCATGGCTCCCTTGTGTTCTAACGTACACCCTACGATACTCGGTCGCCCAAGATACAAGAGCTCATCATCGATCTTTATCCCGCCTCTGCTGACTGGATAAGCAGGACGCGTAGCGCTAGCAGGTTTTTTGTCTAATTGGGCTTTGTAAAAAGAGCGGTCGTGAGTACCTTGTGAAGCACGCGATCCAGCGCCAGAGCGATAGTTGACGTAACTCGTCAGATAATCACGCATCTCTTCAGAGAGCGCCAAGGCTGTCTCGGCGATTTCGGGGCCGATCTTAATTTTCTGAAAAGCCACAATGCCGGCGTCCCACCAGTAGTCCAACGAAGCTACATCTCTTTCTATCTGGGCACGCAAAGTCGGGCGGAAAGTGTAGCGTCCTTGCCTCCTATATTCATCTTGCAGGCACAGTTGATATAATTCTTTGATTTGGCGTGCATTTAGAACAACCTCTTCAAAGTCCCCCGATTGATAGAAACGTCGCGTTTTCCCAACAAGTCGATCTAATGCGCGCACAGCTGTGGCAAACTCAGGCGTTGACGACGAGAGCTCGGTAGCGCCGTTTCTTTCATGTGGATATTCCCAGTAATCCATGCCATAACCGCTCATGTACTTTACACAATCCCTAGTAACCTATGCATTTGCGGTATGACCCTTACCTGATTTAAATACTAAGCGGCAGCATTAGTGAGTCGTAAGAGCTTATCACTATCCGAGGGAACAGTCTGTAAGATGAGCGTGACAGGCTGGAGTACAAGCAGCAGATTGCTGTCAATTGCAGAGAGGCGTTGCACTTCACGTGACGGGCTTTCAAAGGTTTGTGCATTCGAGCATCACAATAGATGCAAGTGAGCGAACATCCCTAAAATATCACAAAGACTTGGGGGGCTCCTACGTAGGGTCCAGCGCCTTGTATCGAGTCAAACGCTTCGTAAACATTTCTTTGGCTGCAATTGCGCGGACTCGGATCAACGACTGCTTAGCCGTTTCAACAAGGGGTCTTCCTTGCATATTGCCTTAAAGGCACGGCTTCTGCGGAGACACGACTCGCATACGCGACACGGAGCGCCTTCTGCAGTGTAGCAAGACCATGACCATTCGAGGGGCGCCCCTATACTCAACCCGAGTGCCGCAATCTCTGCTTTTTCGTATTCAATCAGCGGCGCTATAACCTCAACTTCAGGTAGGTTGGTGTATTTTAACGCCTGGTTGAAGGAAGCTACGAAATCAGCTGAGTTATCTGGGAATGTCTTGGCCTCTTCTTTGTTAAATCCGACGATAACAGTCTTACAGCCATAATTTTCGCTAAATGCAGCTGCTATAGAAAGGAAAACTGCGTTGCGCGCAGGCACCCAAACTGCTTTTGCGGTTTCGCGCACTGCCACTATATCTTCCAGTACCTCGTCTTTCAGCTGTGGAAGTTTTGTCTTATTCGTAAGGGCGCCGACAAAATTCGCATACCATGGCAATTTGATGATTTGATGGTTGACGTGATACATCGCGCATATTTTTGCAGCATAATCGATTTCTACGCTGTGCGCCTGCTGAGAATAATCAAATGTTAAGCATATTACCTCATCGTAGCTGTCATACGCGAGCTTGAACGATACGACTGAGTCTAAGCCTGCTGACAGCAAAACGACAGCTCGTGACATCTTTACACCTCAGACGCGCGTCACTATTGGGCAAAGCATTAATTAAAATTGTTTATTACCTACTTATATGCACAAAACTGCAGAGATCCTCGTTTTCGGCTATGTGCAAGCGGTGGGTTACCGCCTTTTTGCCAAAAGATATGCCGAGCATTTCGGTGTTACCGGCTCTGTACAGAACTTACCTGATGGCACAGTGAAAGTTTTGGCATCTGGCTTTGAAGCTGATTTAGGATCTTTTATCGAGAGGCTACGAGAGGGTCCGCGGGCAGCAATCGTCAAAGATGTCAAAGTGAGGTGGCGAGATAGAGAAATAGCCTATACAGAATTCGTCATTATCTGAACAGTGCTCCGGGTGGTTGCCTGATTGTTCTTGCTGGGGCCGGTTTATAGGCCGGGGTGCTCCGTGAGCTATTAAGATCTCCAAGTCGTTCGTGAGAGTGTAGGATAGTAACAGTCATTTCTCTAACGGTCGTTTACCACAAGCCAAGCGCTTTTCAAACGGGTTGTACGATTGTTGCGGCGATTTGCGGGCTACGGCCATCGACGTCGAAGATCAGTTGCGATGTCGACTAACGTCGGTTTTTTCGCGTAGAGAGCACTTTTCAATGCCTCTTTTAGATCGTGGGGGATCTCAACCCTGAAACCCCCCTACAGACGTCTGCGTAACATGCGAAGTCAATTCTGCGTAATCGGTAGTAAAATGTGGGACGCCCGCCTTATCTTTCTCATGCTCGGTTATTGCAAGCTTGGCGTTGTTGAGCAGAATGACGGTTATGGTCAGCTCGTTGGCAACTGCAGTTGATAATCGCCCATGACCTTGGTTAACCCACCATCACCAAAAGAATGTAGCGGCCGCGTGGCGTGAGTGCGCAGCAACGCGAAACGCGAACGTCTCTTTGCGGGCCGAAACTGAATTACGTCACAGTCGGAAAAGTCACGCCTGAAAGTTCGCTTGTTTCGTGCGTTAGAGCGACTAGGTCGTTTGTGTCAAGCTTGTGTACGTCATTTTTACCTAATGCTCGTGAAATATCAGCAAGCTCCGACGTTGAGATGCGAATGAAGTTAGCGAGCTTCTGAGCGCCCCTGTCGACGTCAAAACGTTTGATGAGGTTTGGATCGTGCGTCGTCGTGCCCGTCGGACACTGATTAGTCTCACATATACGGTAGTACTCGCACGACATTGCCCAGAGGGCCGCCGTTGCGATATAAACTGCGTCGGCTCCGAGCGCCAAACACTTTGCAAAATCCCCTGACGTTCGCAATCCCCCCGCCGCGATGAGCTCGACGCTTGCTCGGTATCCTATCTCGTCTAGATACCGGTGTGCTCTAGGGAGGAAGTTGATAATTGGCAGCCCGAAGTTATCCCTAATGTGGCTCGGTGGGGCACCGCTGCCCCCTCCAAACCCATCAACGACGATGTAGTCAGGCTCCGCGTAGACAATAACGTCAAGATCCTTTTCGACGTGCCCGGCGGCAAACTTGATTCCGATGGGCCGGCCTTTCGTTATGTCTCGTAGCGTTTCGATCTTCTGCTTAAGATTTTCAGCGCTATTGACGTCCGGGTGCCTAGCAGGGCTCCGAGCGTTATTGTTGACGGGAATGCCGCGCGTTTTAGCGATGAGTTCGGTTACTTTGTCAGCAGGAACGAAACTCCCAGTGCCAGGGTACGCCGATTGACTAATACGAAACTCTACCATGTCGGCTTCCTTGAGACGCTCGTTCCAGACGCCGAAGCGGCCGGTCGAGTATTGGAGCGTAACGTACTTTGCAAATTCGCGTTCTTCGTCGAGCATCCCACCTTCTCCGGTGTTCGTCGCCGTACCTGCGAGCGTCGACGCCTTTGCAAGTGCGATTTTTTGCTCTCGGTTCAAGGCGCCAAAACTCATGCCAGAGATTATAATCGGTGTCTCAAGGTGCATCGGCTTATTCGAGCTTTTTCCCAGCGTGGTGGCGGTGTTGACCGACTCTTCAGCGTTTAAGGGAAAGTGATACAACTGTGCTGGAAGGAAATTGAGCATTTCCAAGCTTGCCGGGACGCGCTTTAGCGACCCCATACCCTCTCGCAGTGACTTGTTGAGCGTCGCTATCTTTTTTATGTCAAGCATTCTTTTGTAATCGAAAGGATGCTCGTAATACGCAATTTCTCGCATGAAACCCCCCCAGCGTTAATGCCTTTTATCTCAGAGGTTGAGTAATATTTATTCGTTTCTAAACTCAATAATCACGATAACTGCGAGGAGTTCGCGGGATACAGGTTATCTTAAATGAAGACTGATGTGATAAACGAGCGTGATACAGGACGCATATGACAACGCGCGGCACGAAACAAAAACGTCTAGCCGAGAGCAGACGTCAGCTCACAAGGCTGCTCGTGATAGCTGCTCTGATTGAGCATGGACTGCGGATCGATGACATAGACGTCGGTGAAGTCAACAAAGACGAGATCGACGAGGCGGCGGATCTCGCACGACACGGGTCGCTGCACGTGCCAAAGGTCTTGATAAACGTCAAGCGGTTCGATCGGTTTGAACGCTACGTACCTGCCTGGTCGCGCTTGTCCATCGAAACGCGCGTTTTGGAGGTTATTGTCGAGTCTGAAAGCGGCGAGATCGTCGTCGGCTTGCCGGGGGGTGCAGAGAAACGATGCGTCGTAGTTCCGAGCCCGATAGAACATGAGTTTCAAGAGTTGCGGCGCTTTTCATACCGTGCAATGTGAGGTTAGTGGCGCTAAAAAGACTCGTCGATGTCGATCGGCGAAGCAGACCAAAGAACTCTCCTCGTTTCGGCGTAAGGCGGCCCTATTCTTTTCGCACGAGCGCACGTGCAATGAGCTGCTTTCGTTACAGAAAGCTTTATCTCAGTCGCGCTCTTCGTACCGAGCGTGCGGAAGGCGATTGTATTGGCGCTCTGCATAGTGCTGTGCTGTTGCTTTGTCTGCGGCTGCGCAGGTAACACCTCTAGTCAGAACGATAGCAGCATCGGATCGAGCAGTTTGAAAGCGTCGCAGATCTCACTGAGTTCAGCTACTGCCGCTATGGGTGAGCCAGTATCGGTAAAAGCGGTCTTAAAGGACGATAGTGGACGAGCGTTAGACGGGAAGATCGTCGAATGGTTTATAGATGGCAGTTCTATAGGTAAAAGCCAAATGAAAAATGGCTCGACGACACTGAGCTTAACCAGCGAGTACACTGATAATTTAGGCCTTAAGACGCACCAGATGCAGGTGAATTTCTACGGCGACTCAACCTATAAGACCATTACGGCGACTACTTTTCTAACGATTACGGCGACTGGCGCAACAGAGGGACCCATTTCAAACGAGTCCGTAGTCAACGCTTCCATATAGCTCTAACGCCAAAAACGCATTGAAAGCGTAAATCGATGCCTTAGGAAGTTTTTATCTGCGTGCAAAAATGCGTAAAACAGAACGATCAGCACGCGAGCACGCTCCTACGTGCAACAGGGGGATTCCTCGAGTATCGTCGACCTCAATCGATTTTCGTCTCGTTAACGTAGCGGGAAAAGTTGGGATTCTTAAGGTCGATAATATCAAGGAAATTCTCAAAATCTTCTTCTTGTTCAAGCCCAAAGAGCTCGGTCTCAAAGGTCGATGCTTGACCATTCATTTGTCGTAATAGGATTGTATATCATATTTAAACCTTTTCTTTTGCTTTAAACTTAAAAAAAGACGCTCTAATTCTTAAATTGACAGCGCCCTCACTGGAGCGACTCTATGCCGTTACGTCGTGCTCCAATGGAAACTCCGCAACGCCGCACGAGAAGCCAGCGTATGGTGCAGGGCACGTCTGCAAATGCGTGGTTGCTGTTTCCAGCCGGGCTTGTGCAGAGGGTTATATATGAGGTGCAACAGGTTCATACGTGATGAACCCTGACATTGACCTTAATCAGCTCGTAGATGAATTTTTGGGCTTAGAAAAATTCGTGGAAGAGTCCAAACAGTTCGAAAACGTCGTTGCAGCACCGTCGCTCTCAGATAACCGGCTGCTTTTAGAGCAAGACTGGTTAAGATTTGTCGCCTATAAGTACGGCAAGGCAGGTGTACGGGACGGCTTGCAGGACGCGATGCGTGATGGCTACGTCTTGCTGCTCGAAAGGCTGAGTGCAGTGGCGCGGCACGTGGGCGCGGATGCGGGCGGGCTCGATGGAGGATAACCGCACCAACTAGCAGCGTTTGAGAAGTATCAGGGACGGATCTGTAATTGTCGCTTTTTGTAAGCGCATACGCGCTCGAACTTGCGTTATCCTCGGTTTTACCACGGTTGTTTAAGTTAGGATGGGCTCAGAACTAAATACGTGGCGGTGCTACGACGTGTAACGATTTACTAATAATCAGCAAGAAAGCTCACCCGTTTCAACGTTGAGATGAATTGCGTTCTTATCCACCACATAAAC
>JBAXDW010000015.1:0-15100 GCA_037140755.1 Methanobacteriota archaeon | reverse complement strand
TGCGATAGCGTCGTCACGCCCGTCTGTTTGACGTAATTGAGACCTCGAACTAAGTTCTCTCGGTGCATCAACAGAAGTTCGTTTGCTTTTCTATAGCTACCTGTGCGATCTCCCAGACAAACGGCAACGCCGATCTTCTCGAAACCGTATCGTGCGGTAGCGTTGAGTAGCGTAGAATACTCCGACGCATCGCGAAGGACCGTCCCGTGTTCTTCTTTCAAGAGGGTATAAACCTCGCCAAAGAGGTTCTGGATTTTTTCAGGGGACATGCCTTGCATTAAGCATCGTTGAATGAGGGCAGATATTATTGTACGTCTTTCGATGCTGCTGAGATCAACCCATTTCTTCCATTTGCCGTCCTCTTGGAGTTCAATGGGCAAGGATGTTAGGAACTCCAAAACTTGCTGGCCGTTTCCGGTTATTCCTGGAATGTAAGGGTTCGATATATATTCGAGGAGCTTATTAAGAGGTCGCGTTTGTCGGCCAAAAGCCTGCAAGTCCTTTTCGACGCCGACGATTGCGTGTTTCTCAGCCTCGTCGAGGATAAGTCTGTTGACTCCTGGAAGTCGCCCTTCTCTAATGTGTTGGAGGTCACCTACGGCGCCGACCACAGCCAAATCTGAAAGTTCCTCATTCCCTCCAAGGGCTCTCGCGATCAAATATGTGGCTCCAGATCCACTTAAGTCGGTAGCTCCATTAAAGCCAAATAGATGTGGATTCAAGTGAAATACCGTCTCGGACTGACCAGCTGGCTGGTGATGGTCTGCGACTATGCACAGCGGCCCAAGATCATCCATCAGATCTAGGTTGCCACTCCCTAGGTCTGTGAATATTACGGCTTCCGCACTTGAAACTTCCTGGATAATAGATGGATCCAGTTTCTTAACGATCTTAACTTCGTAACCTTTTTCTATCCTGTCAAGTGCACGACATATTATTCCTGCGGACGCAAGCCCATCTGCATCGACGTGAGAAACGATTACTACTTCGTCTTGCTTCTCGAGCGCATGCGCGCATTCTCGCGCACGGTTTAAGATTTGTTCCATCTAAATACCACACTACGACACAGATCTCAAAATAATGACGCCCAACTAAAATTGGCGCTCATGTCATATTTGCGAGGAAGCGCTATAAAGTTTGCTTGATTTTAACCAAAACATAAGACGGTAATCGGCCTTAAAGATCTCTACTATGACTTTCCTTGAAATAGATCGCTCAGCTAAGTTGCCAAAGCTTGAAATCGCGTCAAAATGCTTAGATGGCTTCACTTAATAACTTTAATTTTGGAAGTAGAAAAAGCACGGATCTCTCTGCGTTCACGCTAAAAACGCAAGCATTGCTTAAAGACACGTCATGATGCAGGGGGCAACGCCTCCTCGCTAAGGGGGATCACAATTCCTAAGAGTGTTTTTTTTGCGGTCTGAATCTTTTTCTTCTTAAAGTCAGACCCCATCCGAGGCATCCGACACCAAGAATGATGAGTATAGTGCTGAGGTCACTTGGTGTGTTGAACGCGTAAGGGAGCAGCGCTATGACGCACAAGCCGCCGCCCAAGAGCATGAAAAGATGTCCGACATTGTTGTCTATTCTAAGCAAATAAATAGACAACAGTGCTGCTAATATGGCAAGAGCCAACAACGCAACTAGGTTTGCATCCACCATCTTTGCCGTTTACGATCGACGTTAGCGAAACTTGCGGGCTCTGCTTTGAAAGCCGCCTTTTTTAAAATGCATCGTTCTGCAGCTTACGCTTGGCGCGAGTTACTTTAATCCGTACTCTGTTTCTTCAGGTTGCAGCAAGCTATTGCTCTAAGTTATTTGCCTGCCATCTCCTCAATTTCTCTTCTCCCATGCTCCAGCTCATTAACTTGTTCTTGATCTAGTTGTAACAGAAGAGCTTGGAACTCGCCAACGTGGGTTTTTTCTTCCTTGGCAATGTCTAACAGGCTAGCTCGGATCGCTTCGTTTTTGGTCAGAGAAGCCATCTGTTCGTAAAGATTAACGGCATCAAGCTCTGCAATAATGCCCGCTCGCAAGATTTCTTTATCTATGTTTTCTTTGTTAATCTCTTTCAGATCGATAGGAATGGTTGACAACATGCGATTAACCTCGCTGTATATAGCGCAACTGCCAAGGTAAAGCTTTTGGATGCGGCGTTGATCCTAAGGAACAATCATATGCCAGATAGGTGCTTCTGAGCGCAGCGAGGCTATTAAGGGTCACGTGCGGCAGTTCACTGGATAAATTACGCACCACCACAAGATTTATTTCAAACCTGAGCAATGTGGGTGCTAATGAAACTTATCAAGGCAGTCTTGATAATCCTCATTGTTGCTGGTTTTACTCTGGCGTGCTCCGGCTGCACCGTCAAGATAGAAAATCTTACGCGTAACACTTCACAATCTGGCAAAGGGCCACTTAATGTGCCAGAATATCCTAACGCCAACAGAACGTCGTACTCTAATGTTCCGTTAGTAGGGCAAGTCATAACCTACCAAACGAACGATACCCCAACACAGGTTCTCGAGTTCTACAAATCTCAAATGCAAGAACGAGGGTATAACGTAACAAGTAGTTTTATGAGCGCGAACGAAACTGGGTGGTTAATCATATTCGCAATGGGTCAAGACACCGTGTGGGTTACGGTAGGACAGAATAACGGCAATACGAGCATCGCAATTCGCACTTCATTTCAGGGTTAGGACGCTTACTCGTTTTGACGTTCGTGTTGTCAACAACTTAGAGTAAGCTAGTTTTCTCCACCCACTTTCTTCTTGTTCCTCTCTTGGCGCACTAGTTTAACACGTCTTACTTTTAAGTTGATTTAGAGAGCATTTGGCATGAAAAATGAGACTAACGCAAGACTGTTACGCGCGTAAATCACACGAGTTGACCGAACCGCTGCCTGTCATTAATGAGCCTGCGCTGACTGTTGGCAGCACGCTCGTAATAGCTGACCTACATATCGGAATTGAGCACGAACTTTCGCTAAGCGGCATAAACATTCCGTCGCAAGTAGAGCGACGCATTGAACGCACCCTCCGATATATGGACACGGTCAAGGCTCAACGTGTCGTACTTCTGGGAGATGTGAAGCATTCCATTTCCAAAACCTCGCCACTCGAGCGACACGACATCCCGCATTTTCTGCAATCAGTAGCTGAACGCGCACCCGTGGACATACTTCCGGGCAATCACGACGCTGGCATCGAATATTTGGTACCTCGAGACACACGCTTTGGAATCGAAATCCATCCGTCAAAAGGCTACAGTATTAACGATGTGGGGCTCGTGCACGGCCACACGTGGCCTTCGACAGAATTGTTAGAATGTAATTATCTGATCATGGGGCACAACCATCCTATCGTTCGCTTAGCTGACCCGCTAGGCTACGTAAGTTCGAAGCCCGTTTGGATCAGGGCCTGCTTTGTTGAGGCTGTATTTCGAAAACAGTATACTGAACTCAGTCGCTATGGTAACCTGCGCATCATCATCATGCCCGCTTTTAATGAGCTCGTTGGAGGAATTGCTTTCAATGAAGCAGCTTATGAGACGTTACTGGGGCCACTTTTTGCAAACCGAGCTATATTGCTCGAAAAAGCGCAAGCGTACCTGTTAGATGGCACGTATCTCGGAACCGTGGAACAATTAAGAAAGCTCGCTCCAGAACGTAGTAAGTCACGAAGGGCATCTTCACAACCAAAAAGGCAAAAGCATTGATCTCGCAAGCATGTCCTTCGGGTTTTTTTCTTTATTATATCACTACAGTTCTTAGCTACATGTTCGAACGGAAGAAACTCGTAAACTGTAAGTAGCTTAAAAGCTAATACGAGGCTACAGGCATCTCTTATGGCAGTAGAATGGTTCTATTTTGCATTACTGTCATCAGTACTTATTTCTGGCGTAAACATCATTGACAAGATCTTGATTTCCGATTATAAGATACCACCGCTAGTCTATGTGCTAGTGATAAGTGCTACGAGCCTTATGCCGTTAGTAACACTTGCGTTCTTTCATTTAACACCGTTACCCTTAGGAATACTCGCATTTACAATTCTTGTCGGCTTCGTCCGCATTTACTACACCTTGCCTTATTTCAAGGCACTCATGGTTGAAGAGGTATCGAGAGTTATCCCCCTTCTTCAGCTGACTCCCGTATTCGTGTTGATCCTCTCTAGCCTGGTTCTGCACGAAGCACTTAGACCACAGGATTACGTCGCATTCGGGCTGTTAGTTCTTGGAGGGACGTTATTTGCGATTAGACTATCTAAGGGAATTCGTATCTCTCTAGCTTTTTATCTGATGATTCTTGCGTCGTTCTTATTGGCGGTGTACAGCGTAGCTTTAAAATACTTGTTTTCGATGCAGGACTTTTACACCATCTTCATTTGGGTGCAAATCGCAGGGTTCATCACCTTCTTTCAGTTTATCCCATTTAGGCCCTTTAGGAGTTCACTTGTCACAACATATAAGATAACAAGCAGACAAATTGGCGTGATACTCATCGCTGAGCAGGCAGTAGCATACATCGCTGTTTTCGCTTACAATTATGCGATTGCGCACGGCTCAATAACACTGATAAGTTCCGTCGGCGCGACACAGCCGCTCTTCGTGTTACTATTCGCAACGATTCTATCCTATCGATTTCCCAGGGTGCTCAGGGAGGGGCTCACGAAGATGGATATCGTCTTGAAGGTGCTAGGACTTATCGCGATCTTTGCGGGGACGTATCTTATCCAGATTTACGGGGCTTCTGTAATCTAATGGCTTTCGGATTACACAGAATACTCGTTCAGCTCGCTCTCTCGGCGTTCTTTTCTTTCGAATTTGCGCAATAAAAAAGATGTCAGGATGGATCTTATAGATCTTCCTCCCTGATTTTACTGCCATTTTTCCTGAGGCGAGCTATGTCACGTTGTAGCGTCGTGTCGCGTACAATATCGGCTTATTTATGACATTGACATCAAAATCAAAATTGATGGTGCAATGTATAGTGAGCAATTTTGTATTCATCCCATCGCACTCGTTTTGGCTCCATTCGCGCCACTGCTTATTTCTGCCTTAATATGTTCAGCGACCAGAGAATCGTATCGCTCTTCGTCGTTTATCTTGAGAATGGAAGTCGTTGCCGAAGAGGTTACATTGACTCTCCACTGTGAGCACCCAAAATTCCTTTTTTTTGCGAAAAACACGGCGTTTTAAGGACCGACATATTAATATTGAGGAAAAAGAATTTGAATATAATCTCTCGTAATTCTCTTTTGGACGTATTCGAGGGTACATAAACTACTGAGTTAATAGTTGGTAAAAAAATGGCTAAGGAAATAACATTTGGCATAGAGTTTGTCCCGAATATGCCGCCGAATCAGTGTGCTGACAGGGTGAAGCTAGCAGAAGACAACGGCTTTAAGTACGCGTGGATTACTGACCACTATAATAACCGTAATGTCTATCCAATGCTCACGCTCATATCACTGAAGACGTCGACGATACGACCCGGTACCGGTATCACAAATCCCTTCACGAGAAACCCATTGTTAACCGCTAATGCGATAGCGACGATTGACGAAGTATCCGCTGGGCGTGTCAACTTGGGCATGGGTCCCGGCGACAAAGCGACATTTGACAAGATGGGATTCGGGTTCCCGGCGCCCGCAATCTGGAGCGGCGACTGGAATATCAAGAAGCCCCTGAGTGCAATTAAAGAGGCCAAAGAAATCGTCTACAAGTTGCTGGCCGGTGAAAGCGTTGATTTTGCTGGCGAGATGATAAAAGTTAACGGTGCAAAGCTTGACTTCACTGGCCCGCAGAAGGACAAGGTGCCCTTTTACATGGGCGCGCAAGGTCCTGGCATGCTTAAAACTGCTGGAGAAATAGCTGACGGAGTGCTTATCAACGCGTCCAATGAGAAAGACTACGTAGCGGCGATGCCACACATCCAAGAGGGAGTTGGATCGAGTGGAAGGTCTATGAGCGACTTCGACGTGGGTGCATACACGGCGTTTTCTATCGGGCCTGATTTGGCGAAGGCACGTAAATCAGCAAAAATGGTTGCTGCGTTTATTACGATGGGCTCTCCGCCGCCTGTGCTCGAGCGACATGGTATTCCACTCGCAACGGCTAAAGCCATCGGTAACGCTATCGGCGCTGGTAAGTGGGGTGAAGTCGGGCCATTAGTGGATGACAACATGATCGACGCATTCGTCATAGCGGGCGACGCAGATACCTGCAACAAGAAGATCGACGCGTTGCTCGACACTGGTGTGACGCAGGTTATAATTGGCAGCCCAACAGGTCCGGACGTTGAAGCGGCAATTAAGATTTGCGGAACGGACGTTATCCCGTCGTTCGCGGGACGCTGTTAGTGGCGAGAACGGTTTATCCGTAAACCAACCTTACCTTGCCTAACAGGCAAGGTCTCCACTTTTTTTTTATTTCGTTCAAGCTGCTTCGAGACGTCCTTTTGCCTTTATGGTCTATCACTATAAACTCGCATAATATTAAGGGCGCGGCTATATGCGAGAGATGACCTACTGCAAATCGGAGTAGCTTAAGCAAGTATATTTAAGTCGCTTCAGACTAAGTACTAATCAAGCAGAAAAGCACGCCACTTCATCATTTGGTTTTTGAAGGTTTGTTCCAGGCGGAACGCTTTCTGTTGAATGTCGTCCCATGGTAGCTAGCAGCAGCCTCGAAGAACTTGTCGTAGCTTCACTACATCCCCGTGTGAAAGATTTATTTATCAGCCGATTTGGCCCGCTTACGGAAGCGCAAAGCTTGGCAATTCCAAGCGTGCTAGGGGGTAAAAACCTCCTTCTCATAGCTCCCACGGGAACAGGCAAGACAGAAGCAGTGATGCTTCCGGTGTTTAGCAAGATGCTGGAAGTCCAGCAGCGAAATGGAATTAGTGCCCTCTACATAACCCCGCTTCGAGCGCTAAACCGCGACATGCTGGCTAGGCTTGACTGGTGGAGCGAGAAGCTCGGCCTTTCGATCGGCGTTCGACACGGCGATACGACCAAGTACGAGAGGCGGCGACAGACTCTCCACCCTCCTGATTTGCTCATCACGACGCCTGAGAGTCTGCAAGCCATTCTCACAGGACGACGGCTGCGAGAGAATCTACGATCCGTCAAGTTTGTTATCATTGATGAAATACACGACCTTGCGAGTTCAAAACGTGGGGCGCAGCTGGTTATAGGCCTCGAGCGTTTGGCAGACCTAGTCGGTGAGTTTCAGAGGATAGGCCTGTCTGCTACCATTGGCAGCCCGCAGGAGATGGGACACTTCCTTGTTGGGACCGGAAGAGCGGTCTCAGTTCTCGAGGTTTCTGCTTCGAGGATGTCAGATTTTTCAGTCACTCAGCCGGACATCACCAGCGTGGATGACGCCGCAGCTAGATCAAGAATGATTGCACCAGAATTGGTGAGCCACGCTCGCGTTGTGCGCGAGATCGTGGACGAGCACAAATCTACACTCATCTTTGTCAACACACGTCAAGCAGCTGAAGCGCTAGGGTCTCTTTTTCGCGGCACTGACGTCGGCGTGCATCATGGGTCACTTTCGAAGGAGGCACGCATCGAGGCAGAGAACGAGTTTAAAGCCGGTGTCAAAAGAGGCTTAATCTGCACCTCTTCTATGGAGTTGGGGATCGACATAGGGGACGTTGAACACGTTGTTCAGTACAATTCGCCACGCGAAGTGACGAGACTGCTGCAGCGAGTAGGACGCGCGGGACATCGGATCGGGGAAGTATCGGAGGGCACCATCATCGCAACTCACGCTGACGATATCATGGAGTCGTGGGTGATAACGCGTCGAGCGAGGAACAACGCGATTGAACCTATTTTTGTTGATTACCAGGCGCTGGACGTTCTAGCAAACCAGTTGTGTTTCATGACCTTGAACGGAGCGATATCAGCCAGCAGTGCATTGAGAATAGTCAGAAAGGCTTACCCATATCGAAATTTAGCGCTTGAAAAGTTTGTTCAGATTGTGAAGCTTCTACAGCAACAACGGTTATTGAGAGTTGAACGTGAAGACACGGAACCACTCATAAAAAAGATGGGAAAAACGCGCCGGTATTGCTATGAGAACCTATCGATGATTCCCGACGAAAAAACCTACAGTATTTATGATACGATTAATGGGAAATGGATTGGGACTCTTGACGAGACATTTGTGATTGCGTTTGCTGAGCCGGGAGCCGTTTTCGTCACGAAGGGAGAGATGTGGCGGATTTTAGAGATTGACGACGAACGGGTGAAAGTGGAACCCATAAACGGTTCTACAGGTGAAATTCCAAGCTGGGTAGGCGAGCAGATACCAGTACCGCACGAGGTCGCTGCTGACGTGGGTAAGCTGAGGGAGGAGATAGCTCACGCGTCCATCGCAACCGCAAGTCACAGTCTTCTACAGGATTATCGCACAGATCCGCACACAGTGCGACGCGTTGTCGATCTAATCGAGTTACAAAAAGAATTCGCCATTCCAACCGATAAGAGGCTTGTTGTTGAAGTTGACGGGAAAACAGCTCTGATACACGCGTGCTTTGGCTACAAGATTAACGAGACGCTAGGCCGCGTTATAACTTCATTGCTTGCTGCACGTTCAGGGGCCAGCGTCGCTATGGAGGTCAATCCATATTGGATACAACTTGAGCTTCCTAACGTTCTGAGTGTGGAGCTAGTTGCCGATCTGCTGCGACAAATGAGGCCAGAGTTTGTGCGGCCGTTGATTGAAATCACTTTAAAAAATAGCATGCTGTTGAAATGGAAGCTTGCACACGTTTCCCGCAAGTTTGGCGTAATTGAGCGGGACGTCGAATTTAAGTATCTAAATATCAACAGGCTCACGGAACTGTTGAAAGACACCCCTGTATACGAGGAAGCGATACGCGACATCATGAACGACAAGCTCGACCTTGAGCGCACGAGTGACCTACTCAGGCGAGTGCAAGACGGCGATATAAAGATCGTCACGTCGAAACTAAGCCCTCTAAGCAGACAACGGCATTATGGCACACGGGAGCTGCTCGTAACTGACAACGCAGATCGATCAATTCTCGCAGCGCTTAAAAACAGAATCATGAATGATCGCGTCATTCTTTTTTGTCTCACGTGCAAGAAATGGAAGTCGAAACGAAAGGTGGCAAGCGTTCCTGAGCAGCCGCAATGTCCGATCTGCAGCTCAAAATTGATTGCAGCCCTTAAGCCTTGGGAAGACGAAGATGTCGTTATCGTCACAAAGCCCGAGAATGTAAAGACAGCGGAAGATAAAGCAAGGGCAAAGCGCGTTTACAGAAATGCTAATCTAGTCCTTTCGCACGGGAAGAAAGGCGTTATAGCTTTAGCTTCGCGCGGGCTTGGTCCTGAAGCTGCTTCAAGAGTCATTCGAAAGGCGCGTATAGATGAGGAAGGCTTCTACCGCGATATCTTGAGGCACGAGAGACATTACACGCTGACACGCAGGTTCTGGCACAATTAAAGATACATGCGGCCCGGTTCGATCGGGCTTGCTTTTTTCACAAACGATCGGGGCGAAGTTCTGTCTATCGTGCTGCGACGTAGGATTCAGCTGTCAAACTGCCAACAGTCAGAGACGCTATATGATGTTGTTATTTGAGCTCTCTGCCATGGCCGCCGATCTTGCAATGTTCTGTGACTCTTTTCGCCTGTGCGGAGCTCGCTTTTTATTCTGTATATCCCATACTGTAGCCGCTGAGCATTCCGACAGCGATAGTGGCTCGAAACTAAGGATGACAGGTATATATAAGACAGTCCCGATAGGGGAAAACATGAGCCATCTTACGGAGGCGTCGGAGCTAACAAAGCAGCGACTCGACATCATTCAAGAACTGCAAGACTTGCGAGGGAGTGAGGTTATTTGCTATGTTACTGGGGATCGCCCAACGAACGCCAATATCCCAGGCATGAGCAGCCAAGTCTCACAAGATCACTTGCGTTTCATTTATGATCATTTAGATCGTTTGGGGGAGATAGATCATCTAGACTTGTTCATTTACACTCGCGGCGGAGACGCTGATGTGCCGTGGCCACTGGTCAACTTTATTCGAGAGTTTGCAACCAAGTTCTCGGTACTAGTCCCCTACCACTGCCACAGCGCTGGGACTCTTATTTGCCTTGGGGCAGACGAAATACTGATGGGGACTGGTGGGACGCTTAGTTCGGTCGACCCCACTACCGCAAATCAATTTAATCCTCGCGATCCGTTGAATCCAGCAATTCCTCTGGGAATTAGCGTCGAAGACGTCACCGCGTATATCACTCTCGCTCGGGAAGCGGCGAAGATCAGCGAGCAAGATCACATAATTGAGGTCTTTAATGAGCTCTCAAAACAAGTACACCCACTCGCGCTCGGAAACGTTTACCGACAACATACACGAATCCGAATGTTGGCTACCAATCTGCTTAAGAGCCACATGAGGGGCGAAAAAAACGAGGCTAAAGTCACCCAGATAGTCGAAATAATGACCGAGAAACTGTACACGCACACGCATTTTATTAATAGGCGTGAAGCCCGGAAGGTTATCGGTTTGAACGTGCGCGACCCGGAACGCACGGTCGAGAAACTAATGTGGAACCTTTTTCAAAACTACGCCGCTGATATGCAGTTGTACGAACCGTTTGACTTGAACATGTTCGTCGGCGATGAGACATACAAAGAAGGAGTTGCTAAAGGAGCATTCATAGAAAGCTCAGAAATGATGGACGTATGGGGCTCGGTATTTGCCGTATCAAAAATCAAAGCGGTTCCGCCAAATCTGCCCGTGCCTATGTCACCAGAGCGCATTCAGGCATTGCAGGGTCTTCCGTTCAAGATTGACGTAAATATATTGAAGATGGGGTGGGAACGTGCATTGCGACAGAAACAGGGTTAACTTCAAGTAACGTTGCTTCGTCTATAAGCTCCCACGGCTCCGTTCGCCTCTAAACCTCCAAAATTGAGCTCTGAAACACCGCTTTGGTTATATAAGTTTCAAAGCGATATAGCCGACAATTACGATTACGACCCCAATTATGAGCACGCCGACCACAGTTTGGATGATGATGGCAAAGATATTGAGCCATCCGCTAAACGCGAGCATGGGGAGTATCAGACTACCAATCCACCAACCAAGGAGCAAGAAGAGGATCAGTATAATAATAACTACGATAACCAACAACGCTGAAATGAGTGAATCCTTAAATGCCATCACATACCTCCCAATTCAATCGAAAGATTAGTAGACAAGCCACCCCTTCGGTTAGGCTCTTCTAGTCTAAAAACGTTTCCATATCACTACACTAGTTCTTTCATCGATCTGCTCGCCAAACTGGCGTATCTGCTAAGAGCTTCATAACCTGAAATCGAATAGGTGGGCGACTTAAGCCTCAAGCTCTTCCAGTCCGACAGATTCAAGGGCACAGCGCTTTACTGCGCTGCTTCTTAAACGCGAGACTGCGACTCAAACCAACAGTGTGCGAGAGGTCTAAGCGGAGACCACGGTCCCACCTGGGTAGCTTTTAACACGTATTTCGGTGTGGTTGGCATAGCTCATTAACGTCCATATCTACCAACCCGCAGAAAAATCTCCCTTTTATGTATCCATTATTAGCCATTAGAGACATCAGCTACACCTGGTAATCAGTCCGTTGCAAAAGCTTGTATAGGCCAAGCATTCTTCACCAGAGAAGCTGCGCAGCAGCGTTGCGCAACGCACCAGAGGATTTATCTATGAGCATCCATCTATACTCATAAGTAGTTTCTGAGGTGATCTAATGCCAATCTTACAAACTTTACCCCAACTACCCGGCAACCTGCAAATCTCTCAAAGTACGGGCGTCATCGTAGCAATTGGGTTGGCTGTTTTGATAATCATTGTTGCTGTTGCTTTAGTGATAAGAGCCCGCCGCCGGAGTTCTACGGCGCGAGAAGCCGGAACATCCGTTGATCAGGAAGCCCCCAATACAGAAAGCTTTGAAGAAATAACTGTTTCGGAAGCATATCAAGAAACTTCGACGACAATACCGCTTTCAGAGGAATCGCCCCAAGACGTAGCTAATTCGTCAACGTCTGACCTCGCGCCTGGCGTCGAGGAACCGACAGACGTTGTAGCTCCGCAACTACCTCAAAAAACTACCACGATAATAAGGGGTAACGTCAACGTAGCAGCAGTTACAGCGAGTTCGAGTCAGGCTGCTGAGATTCACACAGAGCTCACTGCCTTAAGTTACAGTGAGGCGATTACACCAAATGAGTCTGTCATTGATGAACAGAGTCTGGCGACGAAGATTAGCGAAGTTAAAGATGACCTCGGTTCTAACGAGACTCTGAGCGTCATACTGTTAAAATGCATCGACATAGCAAGATCGTTAAATCGAAGAACTGATCTCAAATGGATACAGCGTGAGCTTTTTGGCTCGGTCGAATGGGATAACGCGGTTTATCTCGATGTGAGCAGCGAAGGTGTATTTCCTACATACCGGTTAATCAATGCAACGATGTACCTAAACTACACGCGTGAAGGCGACACGTTCCCAACGATTGAAGAATATGCGATCCCTGTATTTGATAACCGCTCAATATATGCACTTGAGAAGATATTGGAAGCAGCGAATATCCAAAACCAGGACTACGTTGTGTTAAACACACCTGCGCCGGCCCAGTGGCCTAGCACTGCATCCCTTGGGGAACTAATACCGCTCACCATTTCAACAAGAGATTACTTGGATCTGCTAGCCGAAGTAAGAAAGCAAGCTTATGATTTTGTAAGCTCGTTATAGCACAAATTTAAGCTGCGGCGTGCTATTTTTTTTCTGTTAAGCTAATTTCTGGTAGGGCAACTTCTCCGCCATTTTCAATAGCTATTTATAGCAGTGCAATTGCTTTTTGAATATACTAAGCTGCTCGATGCTCCTACGAGCACAGGAACGATGCTTTTGACCGGGCATATCCGTTGGCGCAGAATAACATTGGTTGTTCTCATCTCAGCATTCTTAGCATCACTCCTGTTCCCGCTATGCACTGCGTCAGAGCCCTCACTTATTCTGAACCAGGTTACGCACGACCTATCCCCCGTCGGCAGAACCGGTACTTTTTCATCTGAAGTGGCGATAGACAATATTCACATTTCTGGCACAACTACGCTAGATGCGAAGATTTCAGTTACAAAGACAATATTTGGGGCAGCTACCAAAAGTTCCGTTTCTGTCAGTCCGAGCGGATCCTTTTCAGCTAGCGTGCAACTTGAGGTAGGTCCAGGTTCTACACAAGCTGTGGAACGTGGTGACATAAAAATCAAGGTGGTTGCTACTCAAGGCAAAATGACCAAGGAGCTCGATGTCCCGCTAAACCAAGAGGCGTCTGGCGCTGCTTCGCCTAACTTGGTAGGGGCTGCACTGAATGCTGGAACGCAGGGCTATCCACATACGTTCGTGGCATACAACAATCCTTATTTGTTTTATATTGGACAATATATCGATGACAGCGGACATACCGTGCAGACCACAAAGAACGCCGTTGCAACACAACTGGCGAAATTCAGCGCGGTATCCTTGCATTATACCGATGACGCAAGTAACATAGCCCTCATAAAACAGAAGAACCCGAATACCAAGGTCTTTGCTTATATCAACCCGATGTTCTGCTATAAGTTAAGTAGTGAATATCAAAACGTAGTGCAGTATCATAAAGATTGGTTTTTGTACCCGAGCGTAGCCGATCGTCAAAGTCATACGAATCCCATCGTCGTATACGGTGAACAAGTTATGGACCTGACGACCCCTGGGTGGAGCGCCGAAATCGTTAAACTTTCCAAAGCCGCCTTGGCAAAGGGCTTTGACGGACTCTACATCGATTGTGTGTGCGATAATCCGTCGTTGTGCTACGGAAATGGGGCAACCACCGCACCCGCCAGGAATTGGCATAATGCACTTAGCACATACCTTACTCAAGTGAACGTGGCAGGCAAGACGAACTTCTATAACGGACAGTCACCAGTGGTCGTCCCGTCAAACCAAGATTTCTTAAGTAGGACGAGTGGATGGATGGACGAAGGGTACATATCGTACAAAGGATGGAAGCTCAGCGCGATTGATATGCCCACATATGCAAGCGCCCAGAACAAGTTCACTATGTTCTACGCCTCCGCTTTTAACTCAGGCACGAACGCAAGGCATTTCTACTTCACGTCTGCACTACTTTCCGACGGTTATTTCTTCTATTCTCCGACGTGGACGCAGTGGTTCTCTGAATACGGGACCTACTTGGGTAATCCTAAGGGACAAGCTTACCAACTATCGGGCTTTCCTGGCGTATGGACAAGAGACTACGCAGTAGCTAAGGTGATCGTCAATCCAACATCGGCTGCCGTCACCGTAAAGATGCCTGGTTACGTAGATCCAAGCGGAAAACCGGCGTCTCAAATTACCATAAACCCGAAAGATGGGGTAATACTCAAGTCAAGTAAGCGGCTCACGCGGATCACCCTAACCGCTTCCACTATCACCCCCGCCATCAATCAAAAGGTTACCTTCACCGCCAAGCTCTACTGGTGGAACTCATCTACTAAAAAATGGCTACCTGTCACCGCTAAGCCCGTTAAGATCTGGCACTACCTGAACGGCGTCCGCTACACCGACACCACCAAGACCACCAACGCTAATGGCCAGATCACCCTCATCCAGACCTTTGGCTCCACCGGCAAACGTACCTATTACGCCACCTTCGCCGGCGACAGCTCTTATGCTGCAGCAACCAGTAGCGTCGTCAACGTCAACGTCAAAGTCCAAACCGGAATCACCCTCATTCCATCCACCACAACTCCCAAAGTTGGTCAATCCGTCACCTTTCTCGCTACCCTCAAGAGCGGAGCAACGCGCCTTCCCTCTAAGAGCATCACTATCTACCACTACCAGAACGGCATCCGCTACACTGACACCGCCAAGACCACCGACGTCAACGGCCAGATCACCCTCACTCAGAAGTTTACTTCAACCGGCGTGCGCTACTACTACGCCACCTTCGCCGGCGACAGTTTCTATAAGACCTCTACGAGCAGCGTCGTCTACATCAACCCTCATTAGTCCTTGGTACAGCA
>JBAXDW010000014.1:0-15554 GCA_037140755.1 Methanobacteriota archaeon | reverse complement strand
AGATCAACAACGCTGAAATTGAAATCGTCCGCCCCATAGACAACACAGAGTTTTGCATGAACTGTAACAGGCTGCGAGTGACCTCAGACGCAAAGCTTAAGCCTTGTCTTCTCAGAAATGACAACCTTGTCGACGTGCGAGGAATCGATCAAGTTTCAGACGCGCGCGCGTTAGAACTTATCATGAAAGCTGTTAAACGGAGGGAGCCATATTACAAACCAAGACCAGTTAGCGGAGCTAGTAGTGGATGGAAAGCGGATACCTATTAACCAGTTTGTCCAGGACGTTTTTGCTGGAGTAATCGGCGGTGTTCTCTTATCTATTCACGGCGTCAATGACGATTGGAAGCTCGCAGAAGTAACGATCACACGCAGTGATTGATTCTTTATGGATCTTGACTCGCTTATCGAAACACTCGAAGCAATTGCTCCTCCTGAACTCGCTGATCCGATCGATGACGGGCGAATAGGATTAATATCTCGCGGACAAGACAACGTGAGTTCAATAGCTGTTGCGTTGGATCCAACGGCGAACGTCATTCAAAAGGCAGTCCAAGCCGACGCTGATATACTTATTACACACCACACATTAATTTGGAATCCTATCACGAAGGTTTCCTTGGATATCCAAAAGCAGCTCACGCTCATCTTGGAGAATGATTTGTCATTTTATGTCATGCATACCAACTACGATACGGCACCGGGAGGCGTAAATGAGGTGTTGGCGAAACTCGTCGGATTGCACGATATTGAACCTTTTGGCATCGGACGAATGGGCACAATCAAACCGATTAGCACACTGGATTTCGTAAAGCATGTTGCACAACAACTCAATACACTCGTCCAATTCGTTGGAACGCGCGCTATACAGAAAGTCGCTGTTATTGGCGGCAGCGGCTTTAACGCGACGGAGGAGGCAATCGCAGCTGGTGCTGATGTGCTTCTTTCAGCCGAACTGAATCATACCGCGATTCGATGCGCAGAAAGGCGCCTTTCTCTGGTTGATGCAACGCATTATGCAACTGAAGTCCCGGCAATGCAAGTCCTCGCCCGACGCTTGGGCGGCGAATTCATTGACGACAAGCCGAAGCTCTCCGGTTTCGCTTACCGACGCGAATGATAACCTCTACCAGAGTTAAGACGTAATCAACAGATAGGAGAAGTATCCTTGTTTTCAGATGCGTTTAAACGACAAATCGAACTCGAATACGGCAATCGAGGAAATAAAGGACTTGAAATAGCAGAAGAAATGCGTGTTAAACGCTATAAAGACTTTTATGTCGTCGTGGGGGAGACTGACGAGTACATTGTCGAGGAAACTCTGTGCACCTGTAAAGATTTTTTGTTCAACGCTTCACGAGATATCATGAAATGCAGCCACATGATTGCTGTTGAAATTGCGGAACAGGAAGGATTGATTGATGTTGTCAACGCGTGGTATCAGGATGTGCGACCACTGCCGTAAAATAGTCTTATGGCATAGCTAAGCGTGCTCAGCAGCTCACGTCGGGGAGTTTTTTCCCTGTTCGCAGGTAATTAATCATCTCTTTTTTCTTACTTATAGCCCGTGAGGCAGCCAGATCGACCCGAGCACGCATTATCTTAGTCTCTCGGCCATCTGCTTGTTCACCAACTACTTTTTTCACGGGTGTATAGGCTGATTCGCGGAACTTTGGCGTGAGGGCGAACCGTTTACCTGCGCGGAGCACTTCGGCGCCGCTGCCTGGCTCTATATGACCAACTTCGTCGACTTTGATGATGCCTTTTAAGGCGCTTTTTATTGCCGGTCCGAGCTCAACAGGGGCAATTAAAAGCAACGAATCAACAGAAACCCCCATGTAGTCGATCTGCAGGTAATCGAGCATTCTCAAAACCGCAGGGTTAATTAGGCGCCGCACCTTCTCTTCTTCAAAGACGATTTTTACCCGTGCCGTTTTTGATATTTCCTCTGCGTCCCCTCGTATGCCGCCGTTGGTAACGTCAGTCATCGCGTGTATCTTGGTGACCAAACCAGCCTGGATCAACTTATCGCATGCATGAAGAAACTTCAAGTTCAGAGTTTCTTTTACCACTTCTGGACACCCATTATAAAGCGCCGCGGCCGTTATTGTTCCTCCGCCAGCGCCTTCCGTCAAAAAAATAGCGTCACCTTCGCGTGCATTGACCCGCGCCGTTAAGCCTTTTTCACTAGCTATTCCAACCGCCCCAACGCAGCCGGTCAGTCGATCACCTATTACCATGTCACCGCCGACTCTTAAGGTGCTACCTGTAACTAGCGGTACATTCATGACCTCAGCTACCGCCCCGATTCCGGCCGTATAGTCAAAAACCTTTGAAATATCACCGTCATCAGCCAAGTGAATGTCTGAGAACAAAGCAACTGGCCGTGCCCCCATAGCATAGATGTCCCGCAGGGATGCGCGCGTTACGTGGAATCCGGCGAGAAACGGGAAATCGCTTAACCGTGAATGCATACCGTCTACGGTAATAACGATCAAGTCGCCATTCGCTCTCACTACTCCAGAATCATCAAGCTGATCCGGGCCAACAATCGCACCTGTCTTGCCGATGATACTGGCTATCTTTTCGTGCACGTAGAAGTCGCCAGATCCTCGCGAACCGACTCCGAAATTGCCCATTGTTACGCCAGAAAGTTCTCGGTCGCAGAGAGTCCGTTCCGCTTCCTCAACGACCGCTCGAGATAGACGCAACGCGGATTCCCGAGGAATGTCTCGTACCTCCAAAATTCGCTCTGTAAGCGTGAGCTCGATTTCTTCCGTTGCTAAGCCACGCCTTAACGCGATTTTCGCATAACCTTCGAGATCCATTAACACAACTCCACGAAGTTCTTCAGTATTCGCAAACCGACCATAGACGACTTCTCTGGATGGAATTGCGTGCCAAAAACGTTTCCGCTGGCAATAACGGCGGCAAAAACGGTGTCGTAGCTGGAAGTTGCAACCGTATGATCCCCTGGTTCTACATAATACGAGTGAACAAAATATGCGTACCCGCCGTCGACACCTTTGACTAATGCGTTTTCGTTTACTAAGTCCAAGCGATTCCATCCCATATGGGGTATCTTAAGCCTTTCAGAGGTGGTATCGAAGTTGAACCGCTTGACGTGACCTTGCAGGAGTTTTAGCCCCTCGACTGGCCCGCCTTGCCGCTCTCCTTCGTCGCTCGCTGTCAGCAACATCTGCATGCCCAAGCAGATCCCTAGCACGGGCGTACCTTCGTCAACAGAATGCAGCAACGCTCTTTTTTTGTTTTGTACGTTCTGCATACCTCTCTTAAACGCCCCCACTCCTGGCAGTACCAATCCGTCTGCCTTGCTAAACTTACTGGAATCAGAAGTAACTTCGACTTGTGCTCCCGCACGCTCGAGGCCGCGCATTGCGCTTCTTAGGTTCCCTAAACCGTAATCTATTACAACAATTCGTTTCATAACTCAGCCATGAACAACTGGACCAATACTATAGCGATCGTTCAATTCAGCAATATATTCCCTACTGTATATATTAAGTCCTTTCAACCTCTGTCAGCACTGGAATGAGCGTATAGACCTAAGATCCTGCAACCCGCAGAGAAGTTACTTAAATCGCGCCCTGCAGACTCTTTGAACGAGCGTATTTCGACCAAGCGATATACCAAGGGCCTTTTTGCGTTAACGTAGCGACGCAGGGCGTATTGAGCTCCAGTCAGCTTAATATACCGCTACGGTATTGAGGTTAAATGATGGGAGATGAAGTAACCTCCGTCGAGATCAAAGGCATATATATGGTTAACACCACTACGGGCCACACGCCAGTAGTATTGTTAACAGACGACGGGCACCGTTTCTTGCCGATATATATCGGTATCTCTGAAGCAATCTCAATCAACGCGGCCTTACATGGAGAGGTCCCATCACGTCCGATGACACACGACTTGATAATGTCGATACTGGAAAACTTCGAAGCGAGCATAGTGGCGGTGACTATAGACGATGTCGATGAGGGCATCTATTACGCCCAACTCTCAATAAAGGTTAATGGCACCGAAAAAAAGCTCGACGCACGTCCGAGCGACTGCATTGCTCTCGCGATTCGATCAGACACTACTGTGCTCATACGACGCTCTATATTAGACGCTAGCGCAATAAGCAAAGAAGACCTCGATATCAAAGAAATGGATTTTTTCTTGTAATGTGCTATAACACGCTCCGACTCCTCGCCATGTTTATCTAATATCAAAAGCTTTCGTTTCTCAATGCGGCTGCGATGCTTTCTGCTTGACGTCAATTATATCACGCTGAACTCCCGCGCAGTTATTCGCCTGTGGCTTAAAGACGAGCTTGGTCACAATATTATCGCCTACGATTCTGGTTTTGAACCCTATTTTTACGCAGTAACGGACGACGCTAGTGCGATCATGTCTGTTGCTTCAACTCGATCTGGCGAGGAAATTAGGCCGAATCGAGTCGAACGTGTCGTACGCAAGGATTTTGGACAGCCTATCACTGTGCTCAAAGTGTATGTCGATCATCCGCAACACGTGCCGATATTGCGCGAAAAGGTAGCCGGGGTTGGCGTTAGCGTCAGAGAAGCAGATATTCTATTCGCCGTCCGTTACATAATCGATCGTGAATTAGTGCCTATGGATCAGGTTGTTGTGGAAGGGCGCGAACGCGCAGATTCACATTTCTCCTTTGCCATCGATGTCGACCACATTGAAGCGGAACAGCACCACAGGAATCCTGATCTTAAAGTGATGGCCTTCGATTGTGAGATGCTAAGCCACGGCGGCGTTCCAATTCCGAGCAAAGACCCCATTATCATCATTTCGATAGCTACCGGAGCTGATAAAACAACCTTCATTTCAGTTGGCGAAGACAAAAACGACAAGAACCTCATCGCAGACTTCATCGCCTTTATAAACGAATATGACCCCGACGTTATAGTCGGCTATAATACTGACGAGTTTGACTGGCAATACTTGAAAACGAGAGCAGAAAAATCTAAGCTCCGCTTGACGGTCGGGCGGGACGAGAGTCCTGCAAAGTTTAGCTCTGGCGGCGGCATGAAAGAGGTCAGGATCTTTGGACGCAGCAACGTCGATTTATATAAGGTTGTAAAACGGGATCTCGGCGAGATCAGCGTCAAGACTTTGGACAATGTAGCCGACTATATGGGGGTCATGCGCAAGTCGGATCGCGCACAAGTTCCGGGTTGGGATATGGCTCGGTATTGGAACGATCGTGAGCTTAGGCAGGGCCTTTTTGATTATGCCAAAGCTGACGTGGTGAGCACCTGGGGAGTCGCTGAGCGGCTCCTTCCTAGCCAATTTGAATTTTCACGGATAGTGAGACAGCCACTCGACGAAGTATCAAGGATGGGGAGGGGACGGCAAGTCGAGTCACTTTTGGTTGCCGAGGCGTTCAAGATAAATGAAATTGTGCCTGCAAAAGGAGGGGGCACGGGCAGCTACGTTGGAGGCTTCGTCCTTTTTCCGAAGCCCGGCGTGCACGAAGAGGTACTCAGCCTCGATTTTTCATCTATGTACCCTTCAATAATGATTGGCTATAACATATCACCGGACACCGTAGTGTCGCCAGACGACAAACTTACGGAATTCTACGAGGCCCCCGGAACAGAGTTTCGATTTAGGAAGCACCCCGATGGATTCTTCAAACTCATCCTCACGAACTTGATTGAACGAAGAAAAACGGTTCGAGAGCAAATGGCTCAGACTGACAAGAGTTCAGATGATTATACCATCCTTGATGTTCACCAGAACGCAATCAAGATCCTGACAAACGCGTTCTACGGCTATACTGGGTGGCATGCCGCAAAGTGGTACCGTAGAGAGTGTGCAGAGGCCACGACAGCGTGGGGGCGTAACATCATACAGGGCGCGATTGAGCGAGCAGCGGGATACGGTCTTGAGGTAATCTACGGAGACACTGATAGTCTGTTTGTGAAGCTCAAAAAGACCTGATTCGCAGCGAGTGACGAAAAGATGGCGTGCAGAATGGCAGCCTTGGAGTGATTTGTGCCGTTACCCCCCTACCGTTTGGGACTCGTCGTGCTGATCTTCGCATTAGCTGTATTTTTAGACCCGAGCGCGCTTTTGTTTTGGGGTTCAGATCAAGGAAACATCTCTTGGGAAGAAAATGGTACAATCAGCACTTATCACACAGTCACCAATATGTGTATCAACGGAGGGCTCTAATGGCAGATGAGCTGACGGAACGGGTCCGAACATTTATCCGGGAACTTTCAACAATCTATCCGATTCGGCTCGACGTGCAGGAGCACTACAAGGTTATCTTTTTTACAGAAAAGAAGAAGCGTTATGCTGGGATTACCGAGGATGGAACCATTGTCGTCAGAGGTCTTGAAGTGCGAAGAGGTGATTGGTGTGCACTCGCAAAGGAGCTACAATCCGATGTTATCAAAATTATTCTTGAGAGGCGAGAACCTAAAGCCGCTGCAGAGCTGGTTACAAGCACGATCAAGAGACTTAGGGCCGGGGAGATTCCGTTAGCAAAGCTCATAATTTACAAAACGCTTACAAAAAAAATAGCTAGCTATGAATCCGTCCAAGCTCACGTAAGGGCAGCAAAGCGAGCAAAAGAGTACGGCCTTGCCGCCGACGTTGGTGCGAAAATTGCCTATCTCGTTATGAAAGGGACTGGATCGATTGGAGACAGATCATATCCGGCTGAGATTTTTACCCAGGAAGAAGGCAAAGTGGTTGACACGTATAAGCAAGAACGAGAGATAGACGTGGAATACTATATTAAGCATCAAATTATTCCGCCCGTCGGAAGAATACTAAATTACTTCGATTACGACGATGCAGAGCTGGAAGGACAACCTTTCCAAAGTACTCTCGGCCATTTCTGACGATTACTAAGGCGCGTCGTCTTATTGCAGCAAACCGCATTGAACGCCGTTTGCAGCATACTCAAACTAGGCTGCAAATTCGAGAATGCCTAGCTACGATATAGGAGCTTAAGGTTCTTGTCATCCGGTCAACGTTAGGGAGACTAAGCAAGAGGTCTCTTGTTCGTCCTATTCGTGCTTATCAACCAGCAGCAGGCCTTTTTTCAATGCAAAACTTTTTATATTAATTATTAATAGTTTTATATTAATTATTAATAGTGATAGACTGGTTGATCACATGGGTAGTGAAAATCTAACTTCAGAAAGCAGCGCGCTCACACTTTTTGGCATGAGCCCAGAAAAAGGCCGCTGGATATTTGTTGCGCTCGGACTCGCCATCAACGTGTGTTTAGGCAGCATATACTCGTGGAGCGTTTTTCGGTTGCCCCTCCAAAAACTCTGGTCTATTGATGCAACCGCCAGTTTATTACCATTTATCTTCTTTCTCGCATTTTTCGCCCTTCTGATGCCTTTCGCCGGTGGGCCGCTCGACAGATACGGTCCGCGCAGGCTAACGATCATCGGGGGGATTATCGTTGGAATCGGATGGATTCTCGCAAGTCTCGCGCCGAACATTGCTGTCCTCACGTTGGCTTACGGTATCATCGGCGGTGCAGGAGTCGGGATAGCCTACAACGCCCCAATCGGCGTCAGCGGCCGATGGTTCCCCGACCGCAGGGGACTCGCGGTAGGACTGACGGTGTTGGGGTTCGGCATATCGCCGCTAGTTACGGCACCATTGGGCAACTATCTGATTGGCAACTACGGAGTCCTGAGCAGCCTTGGCTACTTGGGCATCGCGTTTCTGATCTTGATCGTCGTTCTGGCATTGCCGCTGCGATTTCCGGACCCTGACTGGAGACCAAAAGGCTGGACACCAGGACAAGAGAGCGCGCGGTGCGAAGATATAAACAGATCCCAAATGGTGCGCACGCGAGGCTTCTGGGGACTCTGGCTCGGCTTCTTCATCGGGACCCTCGCGGGCCTGATGGCGATCGGCATTAGCAGCCCCACAGGGCAAGAAGTCTTCAAGTTGAGCGCAGCGACCGCTGCCGCCTTGGTGGGTGTCTTTGCCATATTCAATGGCATCGGCCGGCCCATTTTCGGTTACCTCGTTGACCGAATATACCCGCGAAATACGGCGATGCTTAGCTTCGTGATTATCGCAGCAGCCGCGATACTCCTTGGTTTTGGGGCCGCTCCTGGTGCCTCATGGGTCTATATCGTCGGGTTCTGTGCGCTTTGGTTAAGTCTCGGAGGCTGGCTCGCAATCGCGCCCTCGTGCACAGCCGCATTTTGTGGCACCAAGTATTACGGGCCGAATTATGGGCTCGTGTTTACCGCGTACGGCGCTGGAGCCATTATAGGAAATCTTCTCGCTGGGCAGTTGCGGGACCTCGTCGGAAGTTATGTAGCGGTGTTCTATCCGGTCGCTGTACTGGCGATCGCCGGCATTGCGATTTCCTTCTTCCTAATTCGGCCACCAAGCCAGACAAGTCTTGAGTCTTGAGGGAAAAAGGGGCATAGCCCCGCCCGTTCTTACGTTGCTGCAGTGCACAGTCCAGGAGGGTGCTTTGAGAGGCAATGTTCGGAGCCGAGCGTGCTGACGTTGAATTCAACGTTTGTTCCTTGTGCTGCCCTTTCCGTCTAGTACGGCATGTTTTGCAGGTACAGAGCGATTCTCGCTTCAAGCACTATCTGCGGATACTGGTACATTCTCCGTTTGTTCCGAGACGGAGCTGAGATACATAAACAGGTTTATTCATGAACGATACATTGATTTTCTGACATAGTAACCCACTGTAAAATTCCAAAAATACTGGTGGCCTTTAATTGCCATTTGAATTGATCAAGATGCTTTAAATGAACGCAGAAGAGCTTGCAGAACAGCTACTGTCGCAATACAAGATAGCGAGCCGCAAGAAAAAGATTGGCACGAGGACGCTTCGGATATGGGCGGGTCAGGGGCTGATCTCCCTCACGTGGCGCCACGATGGAAAGAGGGGCCGGCCTCGGAGCGAGTTTCCGGAAAGGGCTGTAGCAGAGGCCGCCGCGTTGTGGACCATTAAAAAAACGAAACTCCTCAGAGGTTATCCGCCGACCAAGGAGGAATTTAGTCGCTTTTTGGATCAGGTGGGATTAGTATATTCTATTTACAATACAGGCACACGCTTGGCACTGCACGATGTTGAAATGATGAAAGGCTTTGAATCCCTCTTCGTCCCGTTTGATGCTACAACGGTCAATGCGAGTCCTGTTCTCGACAAGCTGCTGGTAGCTAAGATCGTCATAATTCTTGAGAAGGCGAAGCGGGAGTGGCCGCTCGCGAAAGAGGCAAAGGTGATATTCACATGGCGTTTGGATACCGTCCGTCAAAGTTCCACGATTATGGGCAAGGAGGTTCTTGGGATCAAACCCTCTTTCACCCGGAGACGCATACATCTAGAAGAAGCTGATCGGAATCAACTCATTTATTACCTTCTTCCGTGTGACTGGTGGCCTTCCGGAAAAACGATGCTTACAGTCAGTGATGAAGATATTGTGATTGCCCATCCGCATCCAGTTTTGGAACTGCTCGAGCCGCCGAAAAAATAAGAAACAATGAGCCTTAAGATTCCGCTATTGACGAGTTCGCCTCGAAGGTGACGATCGACGGGAAATTGCAGAACGCGACCTCCGAGAAGATAAGTGCATCATATAACCAGGATCGATACAATCCAGTCGACGGCGAGCTCATCAAAGCTGCTGATGACCTCGCAGCGTTTATGGAAGCGTATTTGGCGTTGCAGAACGGTATCTCGAATGCACAATTGCAGGCTGCCGTTCGAGAGAAGCAACTGTTCTATCGCAATAAGACGATTGCTGGGATAAACTTGGGCAAGGTGTACAAGGGTTTTCACTAGGTCGGCGTGCGCTCTGCTTTATTGGCTGAGAATGATTGAGCTACGAGTCTTATAGCTTCTATCCACACTCTTTACACGTTCATCCAGAGCTCAGTTTTGCACAATCCGAAATTGAGTTTTTTGCCATAGTTGCGATACATGAAGCCATCTTCGGGCTGCGATTGTTGGGACACATGTATCGCAACCCCCAGTCGCCGATAAGCTTACCGAATCTTGACTGGGTATCAAACACAATCTCCGCTCCGGGAAAACTATCTGCCAGCGACGAGAGGAAAGCCCTAATGCGAGACTCCTCAAAATACATGAGCACCCCTGCAGCTAGCATGATTACGCCGTTTTCAGTGTTTGTGACGTCGGCAAACCAGCCCGGGTCGAAGAGGGAGTGTGAAATATACGTCGTTCGCTCCGGTTCAGGGAGTGGCTCGCGTCGAAGTACTATGACCGAAGCAAGGTCGAGGTCGTACCAGCAAATCGATCCGTTGTCGACGCGGTAAAACACGGTGTCAAGTCCCACTCCAAGATCAATGACTGACGCCTTAGGGTGCTGTGTTAAGTAAACGCGGATCTTGTCGTCGATCTGTATCGACCGCACCGCGTGGAGAAGATTGGTTCCGTGACGTAGCGTTTTGTCGAGTGTCGAGAAATCATAGTCGATCTGCCCAACGAGTTCAACCGCTTTCGCGTCGTTAAGGAGTGACGGGTATTCGCGACTGATTGTTGCCCGTCCCCATAAGGGAACTAGTAAAGTCTCTTCTACGCTTCCCAGATTGATCTTCATCGTGCTCGCTTGATGAATCGATGCTGTCATACTCCAAGGACAAGGCGTAGATAAGAACGTTGCTCATTGATCGAGCTAGCCCGACTCAGAGGAGGCGCTCAAAACGAGCTCAGATAGTCAAACGCACATCCGCCCAGTACCTCATGTAGACCTCATACACGTGCTCTGGCTTGGTGAGTTATAGTGAGTTGGCTGCAACTAACTAACGTCAATTGCTGTCCAGTAACTGAACAAGGAAGAACGCTTATAAGGCCATAAAACGCTCTTCTTTTCCCGAGGAGGTTACCGGCTTGTCAAAGATCCTTGTTGTTTACGAATCAAAATATGGTAATACGAAACGTGTGGCTGAAACTATCGTCGAAGGGATGCAACGCGTCGAAGGAACAGAAACAGCACTAAACGAGGTCAAAAAAGTCGATCGCAAAGCGATCCCTCGCTACGATGCAATTGTGTTCGGCGGTCCTACTCACTTCGGAGGGCCAACGAGAAGCATGAAGAAGTTCATCGATAAGCTGAGCTCACTCCCAGTAGACGGCAAGCAATTCGCCGTATTTGATACCTACTTTAAGACAGACTTTGAAAAAGCGACGAAGAATATGGAGCAAAGGATGCGCGAAAAGGTCCCTGCGATGAAGATGGTAGTTCCCGGGCTTTCAATAAAGGTTGAAGACATGAAGGGTCCAATAGTTGAAGGGGAGCGCCCCAAATGTGAGGTGTTTGGCACTAAGATAGCATCACAACTAAGGCCTTCGGTTTGATCGAGTATCGTACCACACCGAGCGTCTGATCGTAAGAGCTCGACTACTTAGTCTGGAGAGAATCAACCATCTGCTGCGCCGTGGTTAGGTACTTGTCGAAGATGTTATTAGGGTCGGTTGCAGTCCCGGCGCCGTAGCCAGCTTTGTATGTGATGCTGTAAGCCTTTCCACCTTTAACTGTCCATGTTTTAAGCACATTGAGCGGATTTCCATCAATTGTCGCCTGATACATGTACGTTTTAGCGGGGAGTCCGGCGAGTGTTGTGTTTTCTTCAGGACTCAGCAATACACCGTCGTGGTAGCGGGCTACGGTGGACGTGCCGTTTTCCGTTGCAGTTGCTAGCGTTGCGTTCGAAGGGAGGTTGCTCACTTGCACGTTGAGGTTTTCAGTTGCGTTGTTGGTTCGCAGCTAAACAACACTTAAGCTATCTGGGCCTTTTTTTCAGAGCTTTGAAACTTCATCAGTTGCCGAGCTCCCTCAACTCCCTATTGAGGGAGACGCCTACGACCGTTCTGACGCCGACGACGAATGCGAGAATAATAGCCTGATCCAATGTGGGAGTGAGTATGGTCCTCACAAGGTCATTCGCAACAAAAATATCCAAAGCGAGAAGGATTTTGGGCGTGTAGTCCAGTCGAATAGCCGTATAGTTTGGGGCTTGTCGACGAAACGCGTTCGTCACGAGTTCCAACGCGACGCGGGCGCTTCCGTAGAAAATGAGGAGAGCGCCTACGAGCTCGAAGAAGGTGACAATCCAGCTGACAACGGTGACCCAATTGATGATGTTCTCGAACATATGACAAGCAGCTGGGTTTGTTATCAGTGATACTCTATAATAACTTTTTTTTTCATGTGGCAGGGTCGCTTAAAAAAAACGTATCAGGTCATTAGCTATAAGCCCAACTAGATGAGCGTCCAGTAGCTATTCCAGCCGGGTGTGATTAGCATGAAAACGCGGAGAAGATACAAGTTCGCAGCACACGGTGTACTCAACATATAACAGCAACCTTAAAAGGAGGCTATCTTCGTCGATAAGGCAGCAGGCAGTATCTCACTACCAGAATTCTCCTATTTTGGGGTCAGGCGTATTTGGGTGCCACAAGACATTTTGGAGGTTTAAACGCCACAGAAGAACTTGCTGAAGTATGCCATATCAACAAAGACACCTACGTCTTGGAGGTCGGCTGCGGCGTTGGGATAACGGCGTGCTATGTGACAAAAAGGTATGGTTGTCGAGTGGTTGGTGTCGACCTTTCTGAACAGATGATTGGTTTGTCTCGAAAAAGGGCGAGCAGAGAGGGCGTGGCTGATAGACTTGAATTCCGAACAGCGGACACACAACACTTACAATTCGAGGATGGCCTATTCGACGTCGTCATCTGTGAGTCCGTCACTGTATTCCTAAACGATCCGCAGAAGGGAGTGCGCGAATATGTGCGAGTGGCGAAGCCAAGAGGATACGTCGGTCTTAATGAGGGCACCTGGATAAGGACTCCGCCTCCAACAGAGTTGGTTGAATTCATTGATCGCACAATGGCAAAAGCGACGTTTCTCTCGTCTGATGAGTGGAGAGAATTGATGAGTAATGCTGGATTGACGGACATCATAGCGAGAACGTATGCCCTTACCGCGCTACGCCAGTTGATTAATGAGATAAAGGGATTGGGTTTCAAAGATCTCGTAAGAGGGTGGAGTAAGTTCTTCTCCCTATATATCAAAAGTCCAGCGTTCAGGAAATACGCGAAAGAAATAACGCCCTCCTACGCGATCATTAAGAGCTTGTTCGCATACTTAGGGTTCGGAATATATGTTGGCAGGAAATGAGCGAGGCGAGGTCAAGCTTCTGCGACGTTTGCCCGTTCGTCATAGATGAGTGCGAGTCTTCAGTTTGAAATGATTGGCCTCTTTTGACTTTTAAATACTGATATTTGTTGCGACTCAAAGCGGATGTTACGTCGCCCACTATGTCAACTCCACGATAAAATGAAAACTGCAAAGCGAACGAACTGGAAAACCGAGGCACTTCCATCAAAGCGCACAACAATTGCGCTCATTCGACGATTCTCTGCTATAGATATGCGTAAAATTCGCTTGGGGCTTGTACCTCAACAGATGGAAGACAAGTGGTTTGTCTTCTGAGAACATCATGCCTCGTATTTCCACCGCAGCTGGACAGGTTATTGCACCTCCGAATAGCCGCGGAGGCAACGAAAACACATAACATACGTTCTCAGCAGCTGGAAAACGCGTGATGATTTTTTATACGGTCGAATGGAGCTATATAATGAGGGCTATCTATGGACGAAAAAGACGAGAAAAAGGAAGAGTACTACAAGGGCAAGGAAGTCAAAGGTGAAAAATAGCCGTCTGCGCAGGCGAAGAATGTGACTAACGACGACAAACCCGGCTGGTACTCGGTCAGTTTCGAATACAAGCCCATCCCGTCACAGCTGCGCCAAGGTCGCGGTGAGTCGTACCTCCAAACCACACTAATACACGAGTATCGCGGTCCATCGGGCGAAATACAGACGGAAAAGACACCGCTCGACAGCATCGATGTCGACCACATAGATTCGGTCGAACTACGGCAGGCATTCTACGCAGCAGCTGACGAAGCGCTTGACGCACTACAGTTACCGCTCCACGCTCGAGAGCACTATTGAATTGAACAGTGAGAACGGAACGGCTTTTGTCATTTCATTTCACGTTGACTAGTTAGTTAAAAACGATGTGGAATCTTGCAAAACTGCACATCATAGCCGCTCTCAGGAAAATCTCCGTTGTATGAATGATTAATACGCGTCTTTAAATCGCCTTCGCTGGGATTAGAGGGCGCCACTACCACCATAACGATGCCGCTTATCCTCTCGCCGGTTGCCACGAGGGGCTACTTTTTCTTGCGTGCGCAGTGTCCCCGCTCGTCTCTTATCTATGGGGCAAAAGAATCTTCGCCGCCAAACCGTCAGAGAATCTGCGCAGCTTGTAGATAGACAGAATGAAGCAATATCGCAGTTTAAGATGGAGCGGAGCGGCAATTACGGGCAAGTCTTATGAAGTGCTCGGTCGCGCTGCTACACCCTGAAAAAAAGAAAAAGGAGCGCGTAATTTCAGCGCTTCAGCCCCTCAAGTCGCTTGTTCACCTTTTCGAGATGAGCATTGAGGGCGTCTTTATACTCTTCTAGCATTTTGATTTCTTCGTCAACGTCCATCAACGGCAATGGGGGTTCCATGCTCATTCCCATCCCCATCGAGTGCCCGTGGTGCCCATAACGGTGATGCATACCGCACCCGCAGCCACAGCTGCTGCCGCAGCCGCAACCCTCATATGAATAACTATCTTGTCCGCACATGTATCGTTCACCTCTTTTGCACTATGGCGTAAAACGCCTTTCGTAGAACCTTATCAGATCATCAAAGAGTTGTTTTCTCCGTACCATCGTGCTCAGCCCCGCCTTCAGGAATTCAGCGCCCTTGTCGGTCACTGTATAGACCCTCCTATCAGGGCCGGAATCTCCTTTCTCCCACTTCGATGCTAGCAACCCCTTTTCCTCCATCCGTCGCAACACGGTATAGATGCTTCCCGGTTCGAGCTTGTGACAGCCGCAGCTTCGTTCTTCGATCTCGTTGAGGAGTTGATACCCGTACGTGGGGGTTTCATAGAGGACCCGGAGGATGAGGAACTGTATCCAGCTCCGTTCTGGATATTGCCAACAGTTACAGTGGCTTTGATTGCACACGGTACTTGTAAACTCCTTGTATAATACGTTGTTATATACTACAATGATATATAAACGTTGCCAGATTTGTTAAACACTCTGGACTCAGTGAAGGAGGAATGGAACGAGAACGTGACGAAGTTATCTCGGTAATCGGATTAACAAAGCGAATCGGCGCCATCTCCGCGGTAACCAACATCTCGTCCGGCGGTCCAGAAAAGAAAAAAGAATATTACTTTAAATGTTTTATTGAATAAACTCTGCTATTTCTTCCACATATTCAGGATATGTCCTGGCAAGTTGAGCATAGAATAAATACAGTAACTCAGGGTGGTCTAGCGATAATAAAATAAATTTTAAGGGAGACTCCAAATGGAAGAAATTAAGAAAATTCAAATGAAGACACCGTTGGTAGAAATGGACGGAGATGAGATGACTAGGGTCATCTGGCAGATGATTAAAGACATATT
>JBAXDW010000013.1:0-15655 GCA_037140755.1 Methanobacteriota archaeon | reverse complement strand
TCCTTCATGTCAGTTAAAGGCTGCGTGACCGTTCCCTCAGGGGGGGCAAGCACAACCTTTTGCGCTTCGTTCACCTTCGGTTTACGCACAAGCACGCGCTCACCCATGCTGACCCCCGCGTTTTGGCGAATGAACCCGTCTATCCGGATGATACCTTCGTGCCAGTCCTGGCGATCGGCACGCCAGACTTTGGCAGCCGTGCTAGTCTTGCCTGAGATTTCTATTATTTCTCCGGGGGATAGCTGAAGTTTGAGGAGCGTATCCGGATCGAGTCGTGCAATACCCCTTCCTGAATCATTCGGGTAAGCTTTGGCAACTTTCAGCTGAACCTCTTGAGGCATGCGATCAGAACCTAAGCTTATATGATAACACGGTGATATATAAGGGTGGCTAAAAGCGCCCCATTTGTACCTATTATGACGATACTCACATTTCAGCCTTTTTCTGGCGCTTCGGGAGATATGCTCGTCGGAAGTCTCATCGATCTCGGGGCCGACGCATCCGTCGTTCGAGAGAGCATGGAAGCTGCCGCCAACGTCGAAGTAGAGATCTTCGAGGTGAAAAAATCGGGCATACGCGCAATGCGAGTCAAGGTCGTCACAGAAGAAAGGCCGCTCGCTTACCGAGGCCTTGTGGATATGCTTCAGTCTTCTGGGATCAGTCCAACGATACTCGCTGACGCGAGCGCGATATTTGAAATTATAGCGGACGCCGAGGCAGCCGTGCACGGTGTTCAAAAAGAAGAGCTCGTGTTTCACGAAGTAGGCGCTCAGGATGCCATTGCAGACGTATTCGGCGCCTGCACGGCCGTTTCACTGCTCTCCGCTGACTCTATATTCACGACCCCAATATTCGTGGGAGGGGGGTCCGTAGAGACCGATCATGGGCTCCTCCCCGTCCCCGCTCCGGTAACCGCCGCAATACTTGCAAAACACCGCTTGATAACCAGGGGGGGGCCTGTAGAAAGCGAGCTGCTGACCCCAACAGGCGCAGCTATCCTTGCCTTTTTTACCGGAATTTCAGACGTTTTTTTGCCGCAAATGACCATCGAACGCGTCGGTTATGGCGCAGGCTCTCGCGACTTTTATTTCCCAAACGTTCTGCGCACTACTCTCGGCCAGAGCGACGAAGGTCTACTGCAAGATGAGGTCCAAGTGCTCGAAACCAATGTGGACGATGTAACAGGAGAGGTGCTTGGAAATCTAGTCGAGGGGCTCCTCGAAACAGGCGCTCTCGACGTCGCAATAATACCGACAACCGGGAAAAAAAGCCGGACCGGGCACATTATCCAGGTGATAGCCCGCCCCGTTGACTCGCATCAACTGGCAAAAAAGATAATCGAAGAAACAGGTAGCTTGGGCGTTCGGATCATGCCGACGCGTCACAGACTCATTGCGTTAAGGCGAATTGAAGCCGTAATGGTTCGTATCGGCAGCGAATCCCACACGATCAGTGTAAAAGTTGCCACAGATCAACACGGAAACGTGCTGAACGTCTCCGCTGAGTTTGATGAAGCTACGAAACTTGCCAAAAGACTTGGCATCCCCGTCAAACACGTCATCAGAATGGTCGAACAAGAGGCTTGGGCTCGACTTGGCAGCAGCTAGCGCGTGTGATTCTCTTTTGCGCGTTTATGATCAGTTAGAGCCTCACTAACCGTTATTTCTCCTTTCGCAACTTTTATGGCGAGCTGTCTCGAAATCGTCGTTCGCCCTTCTGAGAGTTCCCTACTTCTCTCTTGAATCCACCGAATCTCACCCTTCGAGGGGAGGACTTCTTGATGCCCCACACGCGTGCCTTGCGTGTGCGCGATATTGATTGCGGCGACAATATCTGAGATCGCGGTTCCACCCGTGCCCTTTCCGAGATATGGCGATGTCCCATTTTCATCGACGAGCTCAACCGCAATTCCTTTGGCTACTAACGTATTTGCCAAATGCGTGCTCACCAAGCGCGCTCCGTGTCCAATTCGTACCAGTATATCAGGGTATGTCTGCTTAATTCTCTCGATTACGCCAAACGCTTGTCTCAACGGGACGCGATAAACCGCTTCGACGATTCCATTAGAGACGGCGGCAATTCCAAGTTCATCTCCCGGATCAATACCGACGACCGCGCACTCAGGCAAGGCACCATTCTTTAGTAGTCTGATCGCTTCATTCACCGTCATCTCGGGGTCAGATGCAACTACCACGTTGGGAAAAGTGATTGCGCCCGCCTCCTTCTCAGAGGTTATCACGACGCCGATTTCACGTCCTATAGCTTCGCTTGGCGCAATAGTTACAAACTTAAGCCTCTTTTCGCGAAGCTCTTTGGTGATATCCTGGTAAAGTGAGAAGTCTGTAGTTACTAGGGCGATATGAATGCCTGCCCCTCCTACCTGTATTGTGAAACGAAACTTTATAACTCTAACTCCCTATTAAGCCATAGCAAACGGCAATCACGTCGTTTTTAAGGTCGGATTTGCTTTGAGGTTCTAAACACCGATGCTTTATCCAAGCACCTGTCACAACTTAGATTCCCTACTTGGCGGCGGATTCCCTACCGGAGCTATTTCGCACATCTTCGGAGAGCCGGGAAGTGGAAAAACTACCGTAGGCTTGCAGCTTGCTGTAAATGTCATAAGACGCGAAAAGCGCGTTATGTTTGTCGCAGCCGACCAGTTCTCAGGCGAGCGCTTCGCTCAAATCGCCGGAACAGACGTGGGATCCATCGGTCAGAAATTGCTCGTTTTCGAGGTGAGTAGCTTCGACCAGCAGCGTGCCACGCTGCGCAACATCAAGAAAATAGCGAAGGAGAACGTAGGTCTGATAGTTCTCGATGCTGCCACGACGCACTATCGGCTGGAACAGTCAAAAAACACTGAAATTGCGTTGCGACACGCCCTGGCTAATCAACTGCTTTTGCTGCTCGGATTGGCCAAGAAGTACGATCTGGTCGTACTAGCAACCAATCAGGTCTACGTCGACGTTGAGACTGAGGAGGTGCTGCCCGTAGCGGGGTATCTGATTGATAACCTGTCCAGAGTCGTTGTACAGTTTGTGAAAACCGATGGGGGGCGCAGGTGTGCGATAGTGAAGAAGCATCCGACGCAGCCTCGTGATACACGCACGTGTTTCAAAATTACTGGCCAAGGACTCTCGGATGCCTAACCTTTCTTAAGGGGATAGGTACCATAATAGACCAGTTCTGCAGATCCCTCCATAAAAGCGCCTTCTTTTTTCAACGTAATTTTTAAAGAGCCGCCTAACGTGCTGACGATTACCCTCGTACCGATCAGCCCCATCTGGTTCGCAACAGCCGCAGCTGCAACAGCACCAGTCCCGCAGCTGAGCGTTTCACGCTCTACGCCGCGCTCGTATGTGCGAATAAAGAGCTTGTTGCCGTCTAACTTCACAAAGTTGACGTTCGCCCCGCACGGGAATACAGGATCGAATCGTATCTTTACCGCCAAATCGGCTATGTCGACGTCAGCTAGATCGTCAAAGATCACCGCGTGAGGTACGCCAGTGTTGACGGCAGAGACCACAACGCCGTGCATATTTTCGACGAACTCGTCGCCGGTTCCCCGTGCTGGTATCGCTGATCGGGCAAACTGAGGTTTACCCATGTCGACGATTACCGAGCTTTTCTTGGCCTTGACTTCCCGAACTCCTGCTTTAGTCTTTACAGTGACGCTGCCGCGCTTGACGTACCCAGCGTCAACGGCGTACATGACGAGACACCTGATGCCATTTCCGCACGTTTCCGCTTCAGAACCGTCAGGTTGAAACAACCGCATGCCGAGATCGGCGCTGCTCGAGCGCGACAGGAAAAGGATCCCATCGGCACCTATGCCAAATCCGCGATCACACGCCTTCGCAGCGAAGCTTGACTTGCTCTTAACAACAACGCCCTTACTTTCATCAACGATAATGAAGTCGTTGCCGTTACCGTGCATCTTGACAAACGGTATCGTTCTCATGGTGGATCCTCAGAGCAAGTGGGGGGGAATACTCTGCCCCATCAAGAGATCATCGTACGACTCTCGCCTCCGAATGATTTCCGCCTCGCCCTTGTTCACCAAAACTTCGCTTGCACGCGGCCGGCCGTTATACTGAGAACTCATGGCAAACCCATATGCCCCTGTGTCGAGGATCGCGATGAGGTCGCCCTTTTCAACTTGCGGGAGCCGACGGTCTCTCGCTAGTATATCACCACTTTCGCAGATTGGACCAGCGATTGTGTAAACGTTATCGGCTTTTTTACCGAGTTTGTTCGCGACGATCACCTCGTGCCACGACTCATACAAGGTCGGGCGGAGCAGCAGGTTAAAGCCTGCGTCCACGCCAACAAAGGTACTGTGGGCCGCTTTGACGGTGTTTACCGCACAGAGCAGAATCGCGGCGTCTCCAACGACGTATCTTCCAGGTTCAAGCACGAGCTTGGAGCGGATATCAAGCGCACTAGAGCGCTCGGTAAAGATTGGAAGAACCGTATTCGCAAGGTCGATCGGGGTCGGCGCCGACCCCGTGTACGGTATGCCCAATCCGCTGCCAATATCAATAAAATCGAGTTCGAGTTTAAGCTCGTTTTTCAGCGCACCGACGAGATCCATCATCCGCGTCATCATCTCTGCGAACGGGCTGAGCTCGAGTATCTGCGAGCCGATGTGACAGTGAACGCCGGATGGACGGACGCCCTCAAGTGAGAGCGCCTCGACATAGCACGCAAGCACCTGGTGGTGGGGGATCCCAAATTTTGATTTCGCGAGGCCCGTGGCAATTTTGGGGTGCGTCACTGGTGATACGTCAGGGTTGACCCTAAATGCGATTTCGACCTCCTTGTTGGATTTTGAGGCAATTCGGGCGAGCGTTCGAAGTTCATCCAGCGAATCGACAGAAACCCGGACGTCAGCGTCACACGCCATGCGAAGTTCGGCATCCGTTTTTGAGTTCCCGTTAAAGAGGATGCGATCGGGGGGGATTCCCGCGAGGCGAGCCGCGTAAAGCTCACCAGCTGAGAATACGTCGGCGCCTGCACCCTCTTGTGCAAGCATGCGCAGCACGGCGATGTGGCCGTTCGCCTTTGCAGCGTAGTAAACGTCCGCGTCGGGAAATGCAGCCGCAAAACGTCTGTAGTTACTTCGAATGCGCCCCTCATCGATAACGTAAAGCGGCGTTCCATGCTGCTGCGCAAGATCAACGACGTCAGCGCCAGCAATCGTGAGATGCCCGTTCTTCGTGCCAAGATGGTCGCGCGTGCCGAAATCCAGTTCAGACAACCCCTTCAAGCCGCCTCACCGCTTCCTCGATGGTGCTAACCGGCACTGTTAACGAAAACCTGATGTAGCCCTCTCCGTGCTCGCCGAAGCCAATTCCTGGCGTTGCCACAATTCCAACGTCCAGAAGTTTCATCGAAAACTCCGCGGAGGAGGAGCCGTCCGGGACCGGAGCCCAGACGTAAAACGTCGCCTTTGGCTTTTCGACGGACCAGCCGATGTTCCTGAGCCCGTCAACTAACGCATCTCTGCGCTGCGCGTAGAGCGCTCTGAGCGCGTCAACCGTGTCCTGCGGTCCCATCATGGCCGAGATCCCCGCCTGCTGAATCGCTTGGAATGCGCCTGAGTCGAGGTTCGATTTGACTTTTTTGAGACCTGCTATGACGTCAGCATTTCCCACCGCGAACCCCATTCGCCAGCCGGTCATGTTGAACGTTTTGGAAAGGCTGTTGATTTCGATTCCTACGTCCATCGCGCCTGGAACAGAGAGAAACGACGGCGCTGCGTAGCCGTCATATGTCAGCTCCAAATAAGCAGCGTCATGGCACACGATGGTCTCGTTGTCCTGGGCATAGTCAACGATGGTGCTAAAAAACGCGCGGTCGGCGATGGCTGCGGTCGGATTGTTTGGATAGTTAATGAATAGCATCTTTGCGCGAGTTATTGCTTTGTCAATGTCGGGCAAGAAATCATTGTCAGCAGTTAGCGGCATGCTTACCGGCCTGCCGTCAGCGAGAATACTAGCAATCTTGTATACAGGATAGGCGGGATCAGGAACGAGCACATTGTCACCCGGGTTGACAAAGGCCAAGGGCAGATGGGCTAAGCCCTCCTTCGATCCTATCAGTGCCAAGACTTCATTCGTGGGATCTACTGCGATGCCTTTCTTTGCGTACCACTCGCTCACTGCCTCTCGATATGACAGCATACCTTCAGAGGAGGGGTACCGATGATTTGAACTGTTGTGCGCCGCCCGCACGAGCGAATCCACGATATGAGGCGGCGTTGGACGATCGGGGTCACCCACGCCAAGATCGATGATGTCGATTCCTTGCGACTCCTTTTCTGCTTTCAGCGCATCTATACGGGCGAAAAGGTAGGGCGGCAGCACATCTAACCTCTTTGAGTATTTGCTTCTCGCGTTCGCCATATGTTCACCTATTGACAGCCTGCTGATTGGAAATACTTGAGCGCAGCTTCTAAAACCATGAAACATCGGAGACTGCGACGGTCTGCGATTTGCTCATCATCATTGAAGTTGCTTTTCGAATATAGCCTTATTGGGGAGACCGCCACATATGGCCAAGACTTTTTGCTGCGCTGAAGCGAGCTGACGTGATGCGATGTGAATTGATTGACATCTATCTGTGTTGTCTCTGGCATGACTACACTCCCTTCTCGCAACAAATATAGTGATGAGCCCTTCCGAAAGATTATGCGCATATCACACCGCTTCAACTCGGCTACTGTTGGAACACGTCGCGCAGCTTGTGAACTTGCACGTCCGAGTGCGTGAAACGAACCGTTGAGCTGTTGCGTCATTGCGCAGTAAATCGGCGACGGGCGAAGATGCAAACCTTTATTTTCTAGGACATTTCCATGTAGGCGAGAGCAGATACTATGAATAATCGCAATCTGATTACCACGCTCGCTATTGTTGCACTGATAACAATAGCAGCGACATCAGCGGGCTGCGCGACGAACACTAGTCCCACCGCTACTCCAACTCCGATCCCCGCGACAGAGACAGTCATTGGCAACAATACGACGTTTTCGAGCGCTGTTGGCTTCAATATCACGTATCCAAAAAATTTGAGAATAGACTCAAATCAAACAGAAAATGCGTCTCAACCGGTCAGGGTTTACATCTACGTCGACACAAACAACACAAACAACAAAGTCGACGGCGTGGTCGTAGGGACTAGCGACATCACCGCGAATGATACACTAGCGGATTGGTACGCCTTCAACTTGAACAATATTAACAACTACCCGAACTTCAAGCAGTTGACAGTAAACAATAGCACCACGTTAGGCGGCAAGCGGGCATATACCATCGTTTGGCAAGCGACTGTTCCCGTTCAGCAGGGCACTGATGCGGCGAGCGTTACAAATACGACGCTCAAAGTGATGCAATCTTTTGTGATAAGCAACAACAAGGGATACGTTGTAACCTACAAAGCCTTACCCAGCGACTACGACAAATATTTAGCACAGGCACAGCGAATAATAAGCTCGTTTACGCTAACACAAACGTTCAATCAGGTTTGACGGGGTAGCGAATAAAGGAGCTCCCTACTTGACGTATTGTTTTCCGGAGCTCCTTTTTCTTGGAGCTCCTAAATACTATTAGAATAACGGTACTGAGATTACGCGAAAACTCGTGTAATAAAACTTAATTTATAGAAGCTGTAAGAGCGCTGGCTGTCGAAAATCGAACAGCCAGCTGCCTTACTTGGTCGTATAGACCAATACTTACACAATAAAACAGTTCCGATGTTATGCTGTGCTGTTTAATTTGGCCGGTCACCTCACTAAGTTTAGTGAATAGTTTTACGTTTCAATCCTATTTGTATTTTTTCATTATTAAACGTGATTGAAAGCCAAAGCGAGCCGACACGTGAACGGTTTGGCACACGTTACATTCTGTGTGAACACGTACAACTACAGTCGCTGCCAAAGCCGCGATCACCGCGAGACATTTATCCTTGCCTGTTAGAGAATCGTCGCTGATTTACGAATCACAACGATCAACGCGTCCTCATAGAGTGTCATAAAGATAATCGTACGACAAGTGAGAGTCCACTACCTGAGTCTTACCGCTAGCGAGGGCTCCCTTAGTCGTACCAAAATCGGAATCACCCACAAGCGTCTTACCATTGCCTATTTCGAAGGCTTGGTGCGCGTCGCTTCCTCCTATAATAGGCTTTTGATATTCACGAGCCAACTGCTGCGCGAGCGCGTTGCGCGATGCGCTTGTTTTTGAATTGAACCCTTCAATGAGATCGAGGCGTTCAATGGCGTCGCCGCGCAACAAGTTCTTGCCGAATCGGAACGGATGTGCCCAAAAAACTACGCCTCCGTGCGCCTTAATCTCTGTAATTACATCTGCCGTGTTTCTCGTCTCAATTTCTTCCTCTAAAAACAACCCAATAAGATCCGCTTTGTTGTTTGTTTCAACCTCGGAGCCGACGATCACCAAAAAGTCAGGATCGTTATTCAGCTTGCGCGTTTCAATTCCGCCCTTGATTGTCAGATGATCGGTAACAGCGATCCCGTTCAATCCCTTTTTCTTTGCGACTTTGAGAATGGTTGCCGGCTCCATTGCACAATCACCGGAATATTTTGAGTGGATGTGCAGGTCAAAGATCATTTTTTCAATCTCCCACGTACGGACTTCCCTGTCAGGTTGAGTCACAGGTGGAACGCAGTGAAATGGATTCACCCAGCCAAACTAAAGGCGTTTAATGAGGCATTTGTATCTTTCGCCGCCTTGGAGAGCTACGAAGGCACCTCCCCTTAGTGTGCAGCTTCCGCAAGCCGCCGCAGCGTCACGTACGTAAGTTGTTTTAATGTTCAAATAACAATTAAGACTACGATATTCTGCCTCGGTCTTAACTAACTAAGGTTGATGACGCGCCCTCGGTTGGTTCCACAGAAAGGGTCGATGCATTGGGTATCCCACTAAATTTGTGGGATTTTAGGTTCTGTGGAATGTAAAGACACGTCGGACACGTGGAGATAGGGGGCGAAGTTAACGGCCTTAGTTTTCTCTTTTTTGTAGTAGGCTTCTCGAGCTGCTCGGTCAGCGTACACTTGCGGAGAACGATTTAATACCGGACTACACCTATAACTCTAAAGAGCATGGATTTGAACGATTTACCTGAGAAGATTGCTCGTTTTTACGTTCATACTGGCTTCACGGAACTCTATCCGCCTCAAGCTGAAGCAATAGCACACGGGCTGCTCAACGGTGCCAGCTTAGTAGTCGCAACGCCTACTGCTTCCGGAAAGACGCTGCTGGCAGAGTTTGCCATGCTTAATTCGATCTATGGAGGTGGCAAATGCCTCTATATCGTCCCACTAAAGGCCTTAGCTTCGGAGAAGTTCGACAGGTTTTCACAATTCGCGGAGCTCGGCGTGAAAATCGGTATCTCAACTGGGGATTACGACGTCCGCGACGACAAGCTGGGACGCAACGATATCGTCATAACGACTTCAGAAAAAGCAGATTCGCTGCTGAGGAACGGCGTAGAGTGGATGCGAGCACTTACCGTAATCGTGGCGGACGAGATCCATCTGTTGGACTCCATGGATCGCGGCCCAACGCTCGAAGTAACGCTCACCAAACTCAAGAAACTGAATCCACGTGCTCAGATACTCGCCCTCAGCGCAACCGTTTCCAACGCAGATGAGATCGCTAACTGGCTTGACGCACAACTCATAAAAAGCGATTGGCGGCCAGTTGCGTTGCACGAAGGCCTTTACCTTCCCGAACGTGCTACCATCACTTTTGTGCAAGATACTCCTCAAAAAAGTTCTTCGAAAAAAGTCGTTTCTGATGGTACGAACGACCCACCGATCGCTCTGGCGATCGATACCATCAAAGAGGGCGGGCAATGCCTGGTATTCGTAAACACGCGAAGAAATGCCGAAAGCCTTGCAAAGAAGATCGCCACGGCGATGAGGTCGCTAGGCGACCGCGATTGCAGTGAGCTATCAGCGAAGATCGAAGGGGACACCACGATGGCTGAGAAGCTCGCGTATTGCGTGAAGCACTCGGTCGCATTCCATCACGCCGGGCTTTCAAGCGACCATCGGAAACTTATCGAGGCCGGGTTCCGAGCCAACTGCATAAAGGTGATAGTCTCCACTCCTACGCTGGCAGCGGGGCTAAACCTTCCCGCCCGAAGAGTCGTTGTTAGGGATTACAAGCGATATAACGCAAACTACGGCATGACGAATATCCCTGTGCTCGAATATAAGCAAATGGCAGGACGCGCAGGAAGGCCCGGATTTGATTCGTACGGAGAGGCGGTGCTCATAGCAAAATCTCCGAACGAATGTGTGGCGCTTGCAGAACACTATATCCTAAATGATGCCGAAGACGTCGTATCAAAGCTCGGAACAGAGACAGCATTACGCGTGCATGTGCTCTCGACTATTTCAAATGGTTTCGCACGAACGAGAGATGATCTCGAACGGTTCTTCGGCGCTACGTTCTTCGGATTTCAGCAGCAGAGTGCACTGAACCTTACTTCGTACGTGATCGACAGCGTCTTAGCGTTTTTGGAAAACGAGGAGATGATAGTCGACTTCGAGGGACATGTCAAAGCCACCTCACTTGGGCACCTTGTCTCCAAGTTGTATATTGATCCATTGACCGCGGTGAAGATTAAACGCGGACTTAAAAATGCGGGGAATGCCACTGACGTAGCGCTTCTCCAGCTCATCTGTTCAACTCCGGACGTTAGGCGCCTCTACATGCGAAACAAAGACTATCGCGCGGTGTCTGAATTTGTCAATAATCACCTTGATGAGTTCTTGGATGAGATTCCCGAACGGTTTAGAGACGTTGATTACGATTGGTTCCTCTCTGAGGTTAAAACAGCAATGCTCGTTTACGATTGGATTAATGAGGTAAGCGAAAAGGGGATTACTGAAAGCTACAACGTCGGGCCGGGGGATATCAGAAATCTCGTTGATACCGTACAGTGGGTAAGTCACGCACTCGCGGAGCTCGCAGCCCATCTTAAAGTGCCTTCAAAGAGACAAGCTCGGGAGCTTGCTGAACGCGTCCAGTTTGGGATAAATCGCGAGCTCCTCGATCTCGTGCAGTTAAAAAACATCGGCCGCGTACGGGGTCGGAAGCTCTTCGATGCGGGTTTTTCAAGTCGCAAAGATGTCAAAAATGCTCCGTTTGAGACGATCGCAGCACTTCTTGGTCCAGCGGTAGCTACAGATGTCTTTGAACAACTGGGATCCACCCAAAAGTTAGTCCACAGAAAGGATCATCCTGGAGAACAACGGGTTCTCAAGAGTGACTGAGCGAACCATGCACTATGAGCTTCTTGCTGGCAAAGCTACCATTGAAAGCGTTGAGGTGTTTTTGCACGACCTTGATGCAATTGCACGGTCAAGCAACGCGACGATTCAAGCCGTTGATGCCCTAAAAGTTGCGGATAGGCAGCACGTTGATGAAGCTGCACGCCAGGCACTTAGGTCTTTTGCAAACGGACATAACATCGCTTCGAACCTCGGCGTTGAAATCCTCCTTCACCTGAGCGCTTGCCGACAAATACGAAAGGCGCTCAACTTGGGCGTTCACAAAGGGGAGATGGACGTGTTGTTCGTAGTCGTTGGCACCACGAAATCAATCGGAAGAAGCACTTATAGGCTCAACCACTTGATAGTGGTCGATCCTCGCGTGATCGATTATCGCGAAGCAAAACGCGGGCCATTGATGCAGATATTCAACATCACCGACGAAGAGGTCGAAGCCGCTGGAGGGTACGACAGACTTCCGGAATTGGTGCGCGAGCGACTCGCGCTCTTTGATGCCTTCAAATAACCTGATAAGTTCGAAAACCCAAGGCTACGTTCGGCAAAAAAACCGTAGAACGAGCGCCAGAATCCGTGCCGTTGTCGAGGCAATGCCTTTTTTTCTATGCGGCCCGTAAAAGGCAGCTGTTCTAGGTACACTCGCTAACGTTAACCCCTAAATGCAGTTCGTAGGTGTAGTTGTGCTAATCAGCCAGCTTAACTTGTTTTTTTTTTCCAAATAAATTGAATGAGAGAACGATTGGCTATTCAACGTTCTGTCTCGAGCTCAGCGTCAGATTATCAATCGAATACAGTGTGATATTGTTTAGACTCACCACCTCAGAAAAGTACTTGTGCTACTTTCACAGCTGGTAATATTGAGGATCAAAGCGGAACATGTTCTCCGAGTTAGATTCACTAGTTAGGCTGCGGTCTGCCCATTGCTATCCATCAGGTAAAATTCGCTGCAGCTGACTTCTTTCGGACGGGGGGTATAATCGGGGCATACCGCTTATGGCAAGAAAAAGGCAAATCGTTGCCGCTACTGTCGATAGCTACACAGAATACTCCTCCCGGGTGTGGCTAGCCTTTCAGACTGTGCCACGACCCTCCGACGCACATAAGCAAGCGCCATGAACATAGCTAATACAGCAAACATTGACAATGTGAGCGTCGCAAAATTCAACCCTGCTATAACCAGGAAAAACGGTGCATCAGCTATTGAGACGAGACGAGAATGCTAGTAATAACCGCTATTAGGGCTCTCTCTAAACCGTATAGATCTTGTTTTCTTGGGAATAACATAACGGTCAAGATGAAACCCGGAATGAAAAAAACAACGCGGCCGCAATAAAAAATCGAAAAACAGACAGTACTGCCTCCGTGGGGTGTCTCGTGCAACATTTTACTACGATCTCTGCACGAGGTGAAGCAAGAGTATATAATTGGCCTTGGACGGGGAGGCGAAACGGTTCACTGACCACGCTATATGTTCGATGCGAAAACCATAACGCAACGCTTAATATAGAAAAGCAAAGCTTCACTCGTGTGCGGCTTCACTCCGCAAACGAGATTTACCGATTCTAATGAACGCTCAAGTAGCTGTGCTCATTCCGACGCTCAATGAAGAGACCACTATCGGCCGCGTGATTGACAGGATTCCTGTTCAAGCGCTCTCGAATGATGGCTATGACACCGTCATCTACGTTATCGATGGAGACTCTAAAGATGAGACTCGGCAACAAGCCCGTGAAAAAGGCGTAGTAGTGTTGCCTGTCACGCAGCCAGGAAAAGGGGCGGCAATGCAACATGCGTTTTCATCGGTCCGCGCCGACTACTTCATCATGATAGATGGAGATGATACCTATCCGCCAGAGCGAATTACGGATTTCCTACGCCTTTTGCGTACGTACGACGTCGTCGTCGGCTCACGTTTAAAAGGCCGTATCGAGGACGGAGCTATGACGCGAAGGAACTTGTTTGGCAATCGCGTGCTCACGGCCATAGCGTGCGCGCTTTTCAAAAAAGAGATAACTGACTTGTGTACCGGATTCTGGGGCTATCGCAAGCACGTTATTGACCGCATGGACCTAGTTGCGCGCGGATTTGAAATCGAAGCAGACATGTTTATCGAATGTGCGCGCCTTGGCTTTAGCATAGGGGAGGTCGCGATTGACTACAACAAACGGGCCGATCGACCGAAGTTGAGTTCGATCACTGACGGACTTAAGATAGGATTTTTTTTGCTAAAGCGACGGATGACTCTTGACGGGGGGCGAGAGCCATAAAAATTGCATACGTTATGGACGCAATTTATCCGTACAACATGGGAGGAGCGGACAAACGTTTGTGGGAACTTGCACGCAAGCTTTCCGAAAACGGTGAGCATGAAGTCCATATTTATGGCATGAAATGGTGGCACGGGCCTGATACGATCGTGACCGATAACGTGCACCTGCACGGCGTCTGTAAGGTTCGCGAACTGTACAACGAGCACGGAGTTCGCTCGATTACAGAGGCTTTGATATTCTCGTTGAGAGTCTTGCCAGTCCTGCTCAAGGCCGATTATGATGTAATCGATTGTAACCAATTCCCCTATTTTCCGTGTTTCTCTGGAAAAATCGCCTCCATCATTAGAAGGAAACCGTTGGTGATCACCTGGCTAGAAGTGTGGGACGCTTATTGGCGCGACTACCTCGGTATCATTAGTGGCAGTGTTGGTAGAATTATTGAACGACTGACGATGCGTCTTCCCAATGGCATTGTGGCGATATCACAAAAGACGCGCGACGAGCTTATCAGATGCAAGGTCAGACCGGAGCGCATTGACGTCATACCAGTCGGCATTGATCTCGAGCGCATCATCAGGATTGCCCCTGCTCCAAGAACAACCGACGTGCTGTATGCCGGTCGACTCATCCACGAAAAACGTGTAGATCTCTTGCTGAACGCGATAGCTATTGCAAAAACGGAAGTTCCGATGATTTCTTGTGCGATTATCGGAGACGGTCCAGAGCGAGATAAGCTCGAAGACCTTTCGGCCACGCTCGGACTCGAAAAGAACGTCATCTTCACTGGTTTCGTCGATCAAGATGGGCTTACTGCGTACATGAAAGCATCGAAGGTGTTCGTCCTGCCGTCGGTTCGCGAAGGATTCGGACTCGTTATCATCGAGGCAAACGCGTGCAGGTTGCCGGTGATCAGCATAAAGCACGAAATGAGTGCTGTCCGAGAGCTTGTTCAAGACGGCGTCAACGGCTTTCTCATCAGTAAGATCTCACCTCGTGAGATTGCAGCGGCTATTCTTAAGATCGTCCGAGACGATACTCTGCGAGAGCAACTTGCCGAAAATGGGTTTGCAATGTCGAAGAGATACGCATGGTCGGATATCTCAAAAAGCATTATAGATACATATGAGAAACTAAGCAGCTGATAGAATAGTTGTTAGGTGGATACGGAGCACCTGCGCGACCTGTGCTGTCCAACTCTCTTCTGCCACCAGTCCGTGAACGTACTTAAGTGCAACCCTTTATGAAAGTCCTAATCGTTTCACCGTATTATTCTGGCGTTGGTGGACTACAGCGATACACGTACAGAATCGCGGTCGGACTGCACGACGCAGGAGTTGACACGACCGTTGTTACGAGTTCACGCGTTCCACCCAAGTCGGGTCCCAAGGTTATCACGCTTCCTCGCCTTACGACTATCTCTAACACGCCGTTTAGTCTGCGCTGGTTTGGATCCATCAAGAGGATTGTCGAAGAGTTTGACCCTGACATAGTGAATGGACATCTACCGGTACCCTATATGGCCGACGTCGCTGCGCGGGTCTGTGGTGATCGACCGTTTGTCTTGACGTACCACAACGACGCGGTAGGCATCACCGCCTCAACCAAGCTTTTGGTGCGCGCTTACTACGATATCTTAGGAAAAGGAACCGTCAAGAGAGCGAGTCGCATTATTGCCACTTCTCAACGCTATGCCGAACGTTCCCTGTATCTCAAGGAGTCCCTCAAAAAAACTGCTATCGTCCCCCCTGGCGTCGATTTGGCGACATTTAATCCAACAGTGTATTCTGGCTATGTCCGGGATAAGTACGGCCTTGACGGACATGTTATCCTCTTTGTCGGCCAGTTAACCAAAACCCACAGACACAAGGGGCTCCGCATTCTCATCCATGCGCTGCGCGATCTGGATGAGAGAACAACGCTTGTCGTTGTTGGCGGCGGAAACTGGCTTTCGCACTACGCAGCTGATGCGAGGCACGCGGGGGTTGCAGACCGGGTAGTATTTGCGGGGATCATATCTGAAGAAGAGATGATTAAGTTACTCAGTTCGGGCAAAAAGCTGCGG
>JBAXDW010000012.1:0-15830 GCA_037140755.1 Methanobacteriota archaeon | reverse complement strand
CTCGATGCGATGAAATACAATCGGATTGGCATTATATCAGGCCTTGACTTGATCGCGGTCAAAGCGAAAGGCGATGCACGCCGGTTCGCTGAAGTGGTGACGCTCGTGAAGGAAAACAGTGGATTACCGTTCGTTTTGATGAGCGATGACCCTCAGATCGTTGAAGCGGGGCTCAAAATCGTATCCGGGGCTAAGCCGTTAATTTACGCCGGCGCTATGAACAACTGCGCTGCATTGGCAAAACTCGCAAAACAGTACGCCTGCCCCCTCGCGCTATACGCAGATGACGCCGATGAGCTCGTGTCGCTGTCGGAAATGGCAAAAAGTGAGGGCGTAGATGATATCATTTTGGATCTAAATCTCGGTGCTAAAACACTGCGCGATGCACTCGAATGGCTGACTATTTTGCGTCGACTTAGCGTCAAGAAGCTTTTCCGACCGTTAGGCTACCCTGTTATGCTAAACTTGGACACCGGCATAGACGTCGAAACTCAAGCGATAAGGGCCGCAATAGGAACGTTGAAATACGCGTCGCTGATTATCTTTGGCGACCTCGATGCCGCGCGATTATACCCGCTCACCACGCTAAGAACGAATATCTTTACGGATCCCCAGGCGCTCATACAGGTCAATCCAGGTCTCTATGACATAGGAAAGCCGAACAGGAACTCGCCGGTTATCGTCACGTCAAATTTCTCGCTCACGTATTTCACCGTAGCAAGTGATATTGAGGCGAGTAAGGTTCCGGCGCGCCTTCTCGTGGTGGATACCGAAGGATTGTCGGTGATGACAGCGTTCGCTGCTGACAAGTTCACGCCAGAGACAATCGCACAAGCGCTTGAGGAATCGAAGGTAGCAGAAAAGGTGGATCACCGAAAGGTCATAATTCCCGGCATGATCGCCATGCTTAAAATGAAACTAGAGGAGCTCACCGGCTGGGAAGTCATCGTCGGTGTGAAGGACTCATCTGCACTTCCGAAATATTTGAAGGAGCTTGCCAACGGATAACGCACTCACGGCGTTATTGAGTGCTCTGCAATCGCCCTAACTGCTTTAAACGCCGCCGAGTCGCTCGGCAGCACAAACAAAGACCTCCCCTCTAACGCATACTCTTCAATTAAGGCGTCCGTCGGGACGGCCCCGACGAGATTCAGTTGCTGTTGCCGTATTTGGCTCATGATGACGTCGGGCACGCTGTTTTTGACTTCATTCAGCACCAAATACGTTTTTCCTACGACGAGATTGAGATCCTCGGAGAGCTTCTTGATCCGACTCGCAGTGGTTATGCCCAGCGCGGTGACGTCGCTCATAATGAACAGAACGTCAACGTCTCTCGTCGTCCGTCTTGAAAGGTGTTCCATGCCCGCTTCGTTGTCAATAACGACGTAATCGTAATTGACGGAGAGCCTGTCGAGGACATCTCGCAACACATTGTTGATGTAGCAGTAGCATCCGGGTCCTTCAGGCCGCCCCATGGCAATGAGGTCGAACGTATCTCCTTCAACGAGAGCTAGTCGTATCTGGTACTCGATGAGCTCACTTTTGGCAACCCCTGCGGGAAACGACTCTTTGAGCAAATCCTCTCGCAAGTCGCCAATTGTCTGTTGAACGCGAAGTCCGAGTCGCGCATCCAAGTTTGAGTTGGGATCTGCATCTACCGCTAAAATGGCGCCGTTCTCGGTGCTCAGATGTTTTACAAGGAGCGAAGCAAAAGTTGTCTTGCCGGTTCCGCCTTTACCCGTTATCGCGATGGTTTGCACGCTATTTCTCCCTAATACTGTATGAAGGAGTTACGACCCTCACCGCCTAAACCTACGGCTGCGATGCTACTTAAATGGAGGCACGCTCGCGACTTATCTTTTGTTGTCGCTTGAAGTGGAGGTGCTTATCTCACGAAGTCGGTCATCGGGGACGGATCATCACCCCGCCCTGCGGTATGTGAATAACTGGATGCGCTTGAGCTGCTTATGTGTAGACTCGTCGGACAACGTGGGGAAACTGGTCAAGTTCAGTGTGCGGAATGAACAATGCTGAGGTAAACTCTTTAAAGAACATGCTGCTGACGCTCAACTCAATGTGTGTCATATTTTTGACGATTTCTGCTGCGTTGTCTTGCAGGTCTCGCGACAGCAACACCATTCGCGCTCCACCAAGAGCCCCATTGCCGATGAACTTGAACTTGTCGAGCGATAGATCAGGCAGCAATCCAATCGTGATCGCTTTCTTGACGTCGAGGTAGTTGCCGAAACTCCCTGCGATAAAGACATTGCATAGGTCGCTGAATTGGTAGCCAAACGTTTTGAGCAGCACACTACAGCTCGCGTAGACAGCGGCCTTCGTTCGCAATATGTTTTGAATGTCTACATCTGTTATCACTATGTTTTTGTCGATGGCGGTATCTTCTTTGAACGCCACTACGAACTGGTTGCCATTGCTTCCGACCTCAGTCCTGACATTGTTATTGTCCAGCTGAATTTTCCCCGTTCGGTCAATAACGTCGTTACTGAAGAGCTCTGCGATGAGTTCGATAAGGCCGGATCCACAAATACCCTTTGCCTTTGCGTTGCCGATAGTCGAGTACTCTACTAGGCCGTTGTTGATCCACACGCGCTCAATTGCGCCGTTCATCGCCCGTACGCCGAACTCCACCTCCCCACCTTCAAAAGCGGGACCCGCTGAACAAGAGCACGACACGAGGAAGGTATCATTGCCGAGCACTACCTCGCCGTTGGTGCCGACGTCGATTAGCAATGAGACGCCCTTATTGTCGCTCATTCCTGACGCAATGACGTCAGCCGTGACGTCGCCGCCGACGTAGCTGCTCCGGCATGGAAGCGCATAGATATACGCGTTTGGGTTGACGCTCAGCCCGAGCTTCACTGCCTTCATCTGGGGAACGAAGGACATCACTGGTATATACGGCTCGTGGCGTATGTACTTGGGATCCAACCCATAAAAAAGGTGCATCATAACGGTATTGCCTGAAAGGACCGCGCGGCAAATTTTTTCGTACCGCATGTTGTTTTCGATGACGAGCTCTCGTATGAGGTCGTTGATACCGTATCTAATTGTGCTTGTAAGCTTCTGGAGGCCATCTTCGTGCTCCTCTGTGAACATCACTCTCGAAAGGACATCCTCGCCGTACACGACCTGCTTGTTATAGTCGGATCGCGCGTCAATCACGTTGCCAGAGGTCAAATCCACTAATTCGACGACGATCGTTGTAGTGCCAATATCCACAGCGATCCCGATTAGATCGTTGTCTGAAGGGGGGCCGATGTCGATAATCTCTTTTCTGTCCCAGAGGTCCATCAGCGTGACGTTTACGTTCCATTGGTTGTCTCGGAGTACCTTACTTAACTTCTTTAAGGTCGGTAGCCCGATCGTGACGTGCCCCATATCGTGATTGCGCAGCGCGTGTATCACTCTGTCGAGGTCGCTCACGTAATCGGCCAAAGATGGGGGAGTGAGGGAAAGCGGTACCTTCAGCACGGGCGGAGTAATTGCTGGCAAGGGAACGGTCACGCTTTTCATGAGTATTTGGTGCGACTCCACCCTGCTTTCTTTGGGAACGGTCACTTTCAAATTGCCTACGACTCGAGCCAAACAAGCCAAAAAATAGCCGCGCACTCTTTGTTCAGCGGTATGTAGATCAGTTTCGTCGCTCTGGACGTTCCCCTCGATGAAAACCTTGCACTTGCCGCACTTGCCCCGGCCTCCACAGATGCTGTCGATATAGATGTCAGAGCTTGTGGCCGCATCAAGTACGGTGGTGCCACGTTCAACCTTGACGGTTTTGTGATCAGGTTCAAAAACAACCTTGAATTCTTTCTTCAAATTGCCCCAAAAGCCTCACATTGTGTTCAAAATGGACGTGTCGTTATATACTATATTTTTATATATAGGTTGCGAGAAGGCTAGCTTCGTATGTGCTTATCCGAAAGCGTTAAAGTGTAACGCACATCTAATCACTTGCACGGGAGCGAAGGGGATACCCATGATAATAATTGGCGGCAACATCAACGGCTACTCAAAAACTGTGGGGGCCATCATCGATAGACGAGACACAAAAGCCGTTCAGGACCTAGCAATTCGGCAAGTCGACGCGGGCGCACAAATCATTGACCTTAACGTTGGGCTTGGCAAGAGCGATGCAGTTGAGCTAATGAGATGGCTAGTGACGACAGTGCAAGATGTAGTTGACGTCACGCTTTCAGTCGATACTCCGATACTCGATGTGATGAACGCAGGTATTAGCGAGGTCAAAGGAAGATCTATGATCAACTCGATCTCCGCTGAACAGGAGAAGATGAAAACGCTTTTTCCGCTTGCTGCAGAACACAATTCAGACATTATTTGTATGACGATGGACGAGAAGTACATTCTTGGCGACGTAGACAAACGAGTAGAACGGGCGGCGATAATCGTCGCAAGCGCCTGCGAGCACGGGATCGGCGTCGAGAAGCTGTACGTTGATCCAGTGTGCCTACCGGTGAGCACAGCGCAAGATCAGGCACCGGCAGTCGTCGAAGCGGTGCGGCGAATTGGTATGCTTACCAGTCCCGCGTCCGTGCTAAAGACGACCGTTGGCCTCAGCAACATCTCACACGACACCAAGAACCCGCGGCTCATAGAAAGAACGTTTTTGGCGATGCTTATTGGCGCCGGTCTTTCATCAGCAATAATAAACACGGAGGACCGAGACTTAATAGACACGATAAAAACGTGCGACGTGCTGCTTAACAAAGATATATACGCCACGGATTATTTAAAAGCGTAAAACTAGACGACTAATGGGGCATTTTGTCACTTTAAGCTTATAAGCTGCGTGGTTACGTTTTCCTAAAGCTTAAATAGCATCCCTTTTTATTATACCGACATGGGTTTGGTCATATGAAGTCAGAAATATTATCAGCGATCAAGGCTGCTGAAGCAGAAGCCCAGCGGATGATCGACGAAGCGCAGACCCAAAAAGAGGCCACTATCGAGGACGCAAAAAAGAAATCGTTTGAAATTGTAGATGCCGCAGAGAAAGAAGCGAACAAGATAGCAGACGATTTGAATGCGAGCGCCGATTCAGAAATAAACAAGGCCAAGCAAGAGATCCATAAAGCGGCAGAGGCAGATATTCTTAAAGTGAAGGAGCGCGCAGAGAAAAAGCACGCTGAAGCGCTCTCTTATTTAATAGAGGGGTTTAAGAGGACGCATAATGTTTGAGCCGCAAGCGATGACTAAGGTCATCATTGCAGGATCTAAAGACTATATGAGCATCGCTATAGATGCGATGCACAAGCACGATGTCGTTCACATTGCTGACTTCACCGATGAAGATGAAGATTTCAAAATCGGCAAGCCGCACGCGAGCATCACCAAGCTCTCACAGCGTGCAGTCTCCATTCGCTCCGTAGCCAGTTATCTCAGCATCAAAGGGAAAGAAGACATTCCGAACAAGTGCCCCGAAGGCGCCATCATTGATACGCTCGACGAGAAAACGGAGCGCCTTGATCTTGAAGTTGCGCAAGTAGCAGACAGAAGCAGCCAGATAGACTCCAGCATCAAGGAGGTCAAAGACAAGAAACGGATGCTCGAGCCTCTAAGGAGCTTTGACCCGCCACTTGATCTATATCGTGGTTATAGCTCACTCGCGGTGTTTGTCGGGACACTGAAAGGGTCACCCGCGATCGACGACATCACTAATGACTATGAGCTCGAAGCAGCGCCCTACGGGAGGGGACAATCAATCGCTCTTTTTGTGCCACGCGAATTTGAGGAGGATGTTCAGAAGCGCTTGCAGGACCAGGGCTACTCAGCTCTCCCGCTCCCTGAAATGGAGGGGACTCCAAAGGACTTGCTGGCGGACCTTGAAGCACAGCTTGGAGAACTTGAATCGGAAAAAACAAAGAGTGACGAGGATCAGGCAGAACTCCGCCAAAAGTATATCGATTATATCCTCGCCTCAGACGAGTACCTCTCGATTGAAACGCAAAAAGCGGAAGCCCCGTTGCGCTTCGCCACATCGAAAAATGCATTCATTGTCGAGGGCTGGGTTCCCACCAAGGACTTGGAACTGGTTCAAGGTGACATGGACGCCGCAACCAACGGACACGTTGTCGTTGCTGTCGACACGTCTGAAGCAGCCGATGTAGACAAAGTCCCCATAGCACTCAGTAACCCGATGCCTTCACGGCCCCTAGAGGTTCTCGTAAAGGCCTTTTCACTTCCAAAGTATAACGAGATCGATCCAACGACGTTAATGGTCTTCTTGTATCCTTTTCTTTTTGGCTTGATGCTAGGCGACATCGGTTATGGCGCAGTCGTTATCGCACTCGCCGTCTTGTTGACCCGAAGGATAAAGTCGAAGAGCATTAAAGCTTTAGCGGCAGTGGGTCTCTATGCGGGCATTAGCTCGGTCATATTCGGGTTTATATTTAACGAGTTCTTCGGTGCGGAGGTCTTTGGACATAAGGGGTTGCTTCCGTTCGTACATGAATATCCGGCGATCCCGCGGTTGGACAACGTGCTGACGTTGCTCGTCGTGACATTGATGATTGGCGTTTTGATGCTAACGCTCGGGTACGTCCTTGGATTTGTTAATGAGTATAGACAGCACGGGTTGAAACACGCCGTCTTTGCGAAGGTGAGTTGGATCTGCATGTTGTGGGGCGGTGTGCTTGTTATCGCCCTCATCTTGCCCCCTCTTACAGCGGGATCGGGCATTCAACTGTCCGCGGGACTGATAGGCGGTTTGGCAATCGCAGTCGCCGGTTTTGTTATGTTAATCATAGGCGAAGGCGTCATTGGCATTGTAGAGCTTCCGGGCTTGCTTTCTAACGTGCTTTCGTACTCTCGATTGCTCTCAATCGGTATTTCATCAGCGGGCATAGCACTCGCCGTAAACAGGTTGTCGGACGCCCTATTTTTTTCCAAAGGAGGCGTTTTTATCATTTTTGGTGTTTTGCTGCTAATCGTTGGCCACGCGGTCAATACCGCTTTGGGCATTTTGGATTCAGGGTTACAGGCTTTGAGATTACATTACGTTGAATTCTTCACGAAGTTCTATCGAGGAGGAGGAATTAAGTACAAACCGTTTGGTTTTAGAAGAAAATACACGGAGGAAAAATGAAATGGTAGATCCAATTGGAGCAGGGCTGATCGCACTGTCAGCAACGATAGCGATCAGCGCAACGGGATTCGCAGCCGCCATAGGCGAGCAAGTTATTGGCTCAGCAGCTATAGGGGTTATGGCGGAAGACGAAAGCTTCTTCGGGAGGGGTTTGGTCATGACCGTCATCCCCGAGTCTATCGTAATCTTCGGACTCGTCGTGGCGTTGATCTTGCTCTTCGTAGCCTTGCCTTCACTAGGTTGAGGACCTATGGGCTTGGAGGTCGTCGTTAAAGACGTTCTAGCACGAGGAGAGGCGGAAGCCACTCGCATCAAACAAGAAGGGATGGATGAAGCGAACGCTATAATCGCCGGGGCTGAAAATACCGCACGCCAGCTCCTTGACGAAAAAAGTGAGCAGGCAGTCGAGCTAATTGAGCGTCGGCGAAACAGAGAAATATCCAGTGCGAATCTCGAAGTCAAGCGAGCTATCCTCAACGCAAAAAAGGAACTACTTGACAAAGTGTACGACGAAGCGGTAGGAGTTCTGGCATCGCTTCCTGAATCCGAACGAGAAACCATCATTAAGAAGCTTCTAGAATCGCAAACAGAGTCTACTCGAGTGTTTTCGAATACAAACGACGAGTCGTTAGTGAAACGAATTAGCCGGTTGGAGTACGGTGGAACGATTCCGTGTTCGGGAGGCATAATGCTAGAAAACGAGGACGGCACCGTCATACACGACCTGACCTTCGATACCCTTCTCAAAAGCGTGCGTGAGAAGTCTTTGAAACAACTCAGAGAGATTTTAAGTGTGTAAGCGATGAAAGCGCGATCAAAAAAGCGCAGATACGCAAGATCCTCAGTCAAAGCGAGATATGCCTACGGCACGGCACGAGTGCGCGCGATGAAGATGAAGCTTTTTCCGAAGGAGACCTATCCAAAACTGCTCGTGATGGCGCTTCCTGAGCTAACGCGCTTTATTGAAGAGTCAGAGTACAAAGCGGAAGTCGACGAACTCGCACGGAAATACTCAGGTATTGACCTTATCGAATTCGCCACTCATTTAAACTTGGCCCGGACCTTTGTCAAGCTCACGGAGATGACGATGGGCGAACCTCACGAGTTAATCGTTGAATATCTGCGGCGCTGGGATATCCGGGAAGTCAAAACCATACTTAGAGGAAAAATGTATGGCGCCTCGGACGAGGAGATATTGCGTGGGCTCGTACCCAGCGGTGAGCTGTCCATCGAGTTTCTACAAAACCTCGTCCGGAAGCCGAGCGTTGAAGAGGTCATTGCGGCACTGCAGGGCACGGTTTATTACGATGTCGTTAAAGATATCGATTATTCTCAGTCTTTGATGGAGCTGGAAGACGCACTCGATAAGTTCTACTACGTCAGAATGGTTGACCTCGTTTCTAAGATAACGGGCTCATCGCTGTATTTGGGCGTCGTTCAAATGGAGATTGACGTAGCAAATCTAAAAACGTTGTTTAGGTTAAAAAAAGCAGGCATTTCTGGCTCTCGAGTGCTCGAATATGTCATACCCAACGGACTGAACCTCACCAGTCCGGAGATCGAGAAGATGGCCAATGCGCCGTTTGCGGAATTCGTTACTCTCTTGCGCAAATATCCATACTGGGATGCTATTTCTGACATCGTCACAGAGCGAATGGAATCACTGAGCAAGATCGAACTACGGCTTGACAAGTACCTAAACGAGTTCGTGTGGAAAACCTCCACGTATCATCACTTGACCGTGTTGCCGATGCTCGGCTATATGTTAAGCAAGGATACGGAAGTTGAAAACATCCAAGCGATAGCGCGAGGCAAAGAGGCAAGGCTCTCAGAAGAAATCATTAAAGCCCATTTGATTCTGTAAGAAAACACGATCAGTGGCAAGTAGTCTATAAGCGGTGGTTCGCGTGGAAGTTGCAGTTGTGGGCAATGCGGATTTTGTAACCGGCTTCCTTCTGGCAGGCGTGCGAAAGACTTTCATCACAACTGATGCTAGTTTGGAGCCGACACTTAAAGAGGTCTTAAAGGAGGAGGACATAGGGATCTTGATCATGAACAGCGACGATGTTGAAAAACTGTCGACGCCTTTACGAATAGCGTTGGACGATTCGGTCGAACCCACTGTCATCTCGATTGGTGGAGCGGCAGATGAACGTACTCATCTGAGAGAGAAGATTAAGCGATCTGTAGGTGTTGACTTGTGGAAGTAGAACAAAAGGGGAGGATTTACAGGGTTGCAGGACCCGTCGTTACCGCCACCGGGATTGAAGCAAAAATGTATGACCTTGTAAAGGTCGGTAATGAAGGGTTGCTGGGGGAGGTAATTGAGATCGACCGCGATAAATTCATCATTCAAGTTTATGAAGACACGTCAGGCTTAAGGCCTGGGGAACCCGTTGAAAACACGGGCCTCCCTCTCTCAGTTGAGCTCGGGCCTGGTCTTTTGAGTTCAATTTATGATGGCATCCAACGACCGCTTCCGGTTTTGAACGCTCAGCTGGGTGACTTTATCGAGCGGGGGGTTGCTGCTGCGGGACTCGATCACTCTAAGAAGTGGAATTTCATGCCTGAGGCGAAAAAGGGCGAGGAAGTTCGAGGAGGGCAAACTATCGGCTATGTGCAAGAGACCGCCAACCTAAAGCACAAGATCTTGGTTCCGCCTGGAAAGAGGGGCACGATAACAAGCATCGAGTCAGGCGAACACACGGTGGATGACGTAATCTGCACACTTGATGACGGAACAGAACTTAAGCTGATGCAGGAATGGCCCGTCCGCGTGTCACGACCATCTGTTGAGAAGCTGATGCCTGATGTCCCACTCATCACTGGGCAACGCATTCTCGACGCCCTGTTTCCTGTAGCAAAAGGTGGAACCGCAGCTATCCCTGGGCCATTTGGTTCTGGAAAGACAGTTGCTCAGCAACAACTCGCAAAATGGTCAGATACACAGATAGTAGTTTATATCGGCTGTGGAGAGCGAGGTAATGAGATGGCAGACGTGCTTACAGAATTCCCAGAGCTCGAAGACCCCCAAACAAATGCGCCACTTATGGATCGAACGGTGCTTGTAGCGAATACTTCCAACATGCCAGTTGCAGCGCGAGAAGCGTCCGTCTACACAGGGGTGACCATAGCCGAATATTTCCGCGACATGGGGTATGACGTCTCGCTAATGGCGGACTCAACGTCACGTTGGGCCGAAGCGATGCGTGAGATCTCTTCTCGTCTAGAAGAAATGCCTGGCGAAGAGGGATACCCTGCTTATCTTGCTGCGAGGCTTTCAGAGTTTTATGAGCGGGCTGGGCGTGTTAAGACGCTCGGAGGTGACGAAGGATCAATCACCGTTATCGGGGCGGTTAGCCCCCCTGGAGGCGATTTCTCAGAGCCCGTGACCCAAAACACGCTCAGAATAGTAAAGGTTTTTTGGGCTCTTGATAGCAAGCTCTCACAACGGCGACATTTCCCATCGATCAATTGGTTGGACTCGTATAGCCTTTACACGCAAAACCTTGCAGACTGGTTTGTTGGTCACGTAGCGGGAGACTGGGAAGAGCTGAGAATGCGAGCGATGGCAATTCTTCAGAAAGAAAGCGAATTGCAGGAAGTCGTGCAACTCGTGGGATCCGATGCCCTTCCCGATGACGAGCAACTAACACTAGAGGTTGCGCGGATGATTCGAGAGTATTTTTTGCAGCAGAACGCCTATCATGAGGTTGATACCTACTGTCCGCTTCAGAAGCAACACGATATGCTTGCAGCAATTATGGTTTATGACGACCTCGCGAGAAACGCTCTTAACATGGGTAAATTAGTCGATGAGATCGTCAACGTCCCTGCAAAAGCAGAATTGGCACAGATAAAATTTGAAGAAGAATACGGTGAAAAGCTAGAAGAGATTGAAACGGCCATGCGAGCGGAACTGGCATAGGGTGGAGAAAATGAAGGAATATCGAACAATAACGTCTATTGCGGGGCCCCTCGTTTTCGTTGAGAAAACAGAGCCGGTTGGATATATGGAGCTTGTCAATGTCATCCTAGACGACGGAACGATTAAAAGAGGTCAGGTTCTTGATACGTCCGAAAAGTTGGTGGCACTTCAAGTGTTCGAAACAACGGCGGGCATTGATACGCACTCACGGATACGGTTTACCGGTGAAGTCATCAAGATGCCTGTGTCCAAAGAAATACTCGGTCGAATTCTTTCAGGATCAGGTGAACCACTCGACGGTGGGCCGGAAATCGTGCCTGAAAAGCGACTTGACATCACGGGTGCTGCCATTAACCCTTATGCACGGGATAACCCGTCAGAGTTCATCCAAACCGGCATTTCCACGATAGACGGAATGAACACCCTCGTTAGAGGTCAAAAACTGCCTATCTTTTCCGGATCAGGCCTTCCGCATAATGATCTAGCCCTACAAATCGCTCGGCAGGCTAAGGTGTTGGGCGCAGAAGAAGCCTTTGCGGTCATTTTCGTTGCTATGGGGATCACTGCTGAAGAGGCGCAACACTTTATGAATGACTTTGAGAGAACAGGCGCACTCGAACGGGCGGTTGTATTCTTAAACTTAGCGGACGACCCCGCCATTGAAAGGTTAATTACCCCACGGCTTGCACTCACAACAGCTGAGTACCTTGCTTATGAGCACAACATGCACGTGCTCGTTATCCTGACCGACATGACGAACTATTGCGAAGCGTTGCGGCAGATCGGTGCCGCGCGCGAGGAGGTGCCTGGACGGCGCGGCTATCCTGGATATATGTATACCGATCTCGCGTCAATTTATGAACGCGCGGGGAGAATAAGAGGGAAGATCGGCTCGATCACGCAAATCCCGATCTTAACCATGCCTGGCGACGACATCACCCATCCAATCCCTGACCTTACTGGGTACATAACTGAAGGGCAGTTTGTGATCTCGCGGGAGTTGCATCGTCGGGGCATCTTTCCGCCTGTTAACGTTCTCCCCTCACTCTCACGCCTTATGAACTCGGGCATAGGGCCGGAAAAAACGCGAGAAGATCACAAGGCCGTTTCGGATCAGCTTTATGCAGTATATGCCGAGGGTAAGGATTTACGAGGCCTTGTTGCAATTGTAGGAAAGGAGTCGCTCTCAGACCGCGATAAAACGTTCCTAGAGTTTGCAGATGCCTTTGAAGATAGATTCGTGCGCCAAGGCTACGAGGAAGATCGAGGCATTGAGGACACTCTCCAGCTCGGTTGGAATTTGCTTGAAGCGCTGCCTGAGGCACAATTGACTCGAATTGACAGGAAGCTCATTGAGAAATATCACCCGGCGCACGTAGCAAAAAAAACAAAGGAGCCAGTGCCGGCAGCTTCATAACAAGGGGTACCATCGCATCCTACAGCAAATTTAGAGTACGCGTAGCCCTAAAGCACATTTGATATGGAGAACACATGGCCTTAAGGGACGTAAAACCAACTCGGTCGGAACTACTCGGGATTAAAAAGAAGATCCGGTTGTCGGAATCTGGGTACAACCTGCTGAAGATGAAGCGGGATGGGCTCATTCTGGAATTCTTTGACGTCCTTGAAAAGGCCAAAGATGCGAGCATGGATCTGGCGAATACGTACAAGATCGCGAAAGAGAAGATCGACGTTGCGAAAATGGTTGAAGGCGTCATTGAAGTCTATTCTGCTGCATTTGCTCTGAAGCATAAGCCGGAGGTCTCTCTAACGAGTAGAAGTCTGATGGGCGTCGTCGTTCCAGAAATAGAAAGCACCGCCATCAGTCAAAGCATTGATGAGCGTGGGTATGGGATAATTGGAACATCATCCGCCATTGACGAGGCTGCGGCAGCTTATGAAGAGCTTTTATATAAAGTTATTAGAGCCGCCGAAGTAGAGACTGCGGTCAAGCGGCTGCTGATGGAGATTGAGCGGATAAAGCGTCGTGTGAACGCGCTGGAGTTTCGCGTTATTCCAGACTTAAAAGAGGCAGAAGCGTTCATCGTCTTCAGGCTCGAAGAAATGGAACGCGAAAATATCTTCCGGTTAAAGAAGATTAAGATAAAAGCGGCGTCTTCAGAACCTACTTGACACACAAGTCTTATTCGGCGAACCAATACTCGCAAAGCTCACTGCTCACAGCGCCTATTGCTCGGCCGTATAGGCGAGACTGTTCACAGTGGCCGGTCAAAAAGTGATGACCCACTCTTAGCGAAATCGAAGCATTTGTGAGCTTTGATAGTTAAATATAGTGAATCTATTACCAAAAAAGATATCTAAACGTAACGAGAATATAATTGGGGAAATCTTATGCCTGAAGCTCGAGACGAGGAAGTTGGAAGACGGCTGTTTCAAATCCACAGGGAAAAAGCTGTAGAAGTTGCGCTCGAAAAAATTCGGCGAACAATGCCGGCAGAGTGGAAGTCATTCACTTCAGCAGACATCGACGTGCTCAAGCAAATCCTTGGTGAGGTGTGGGTGTGCATCAAACGGAGCGAATGGGATAGTATCTCTTTTTCAAAGCTGACCATGAAAGATTTACAAGCAATCATTGACATCGCACATCAAGTGAGTAGGAAGGAAAAACCAGAGAAAATAGCGGTTGATGAAGTTTGCTGCGCCATAATAACTAAGGGATAACCGGTTTGACTAACCCTTAGAAGGAGCAATCCGTCGTTTTTGACTAGTCGTAGCTGGCTAGGTGTCCGGGCTTACATTGCGCCTATAGGAGCGGATGACAGTTTTTTCTTTGCAGCTTTCCGTCGTTCGAGGAGCTTTTTGACTTTTTTTAACCGAAATAAATCCTCTCTCTCCCTCTCTTCGATGGCTACCTTGATATATTTGGCTTGACGCTTGAGCTCAGGTATGAGCACTTGTTCGAGGGCATTAACTCGCCTTCTGTTCTTCTGAATTTCGTCGCCGAGCCTTCGTAACGATGTTTCAGTTTCTGCTAGTCCGATGATCAGATCCAATTCCGTCTCGTACCTCTCGGCCGCTTCGTCGATTCGCCCGCTCGTTCCTATCATACTATAGCCCCGTTCGAGGACACTTTTTGAGACGGTTTTTCGCTCAACGAGTGGAACGGGAACCCCCATTATGTTTTTTCCCCGAATGTCAAGCGTTAGGGCTCGTTTCGTTGCAAAAGAAGCGGATTTTAGGGCTACAAGATCGTCAACTGCTTCAGCGACGCATAAAGAGCGTTGGGCAACGACGGCTGCGATGTCCAGTTCTTCTCGCGATTTGGAAACCGATACCATAATGTTAAAAAACTCTTGAATAAGGGCGTCCATTTTTTCGCGTATGAGATCCCTTCCTTGCTCAGCCAGTTTTATCTGGCTATTTTTTTTGATCAGCTCCATCCGAGTGGGGTGAACTTGTTCCACGTCAGCCTTCCTTATGAACTGGATGATATTTTTGAATATAATCTAGCTTTATCCTTTTTAGCTCCTCCTCGGGGAGCATCGAGAGGATATCCCAGCCGATCCCGAACGTCGTTTCAATGTCTCTGTCTTCATCTCCTTGAGATATAAATCGTCGCTCAAACTCATCTGCAAACTGTAAATACTTCTTATCGAGTTCAGTCAGCGCCTCTTCGCCTACAATGGCAACCAACCGTCTCAAGTCCCTGCCGTAAGCGTACGACGCGTAGAGCTGGTCCGCCACATTTCGGTGATCTTCTCTGGTTTTTTCTGGCCCGATCCCCAAGTTCATCAGTCGAGATAGACAGGGAAGCGCGTCAATTGGGGGGTCCACTCCTCTTCGGTACAGGTCTCGGCTCAACACGATCTGCCCTTCAGTGATATAGCCAGTCAAGTCGGGCACAGGATGCGTTATGTCGTCGTCGGGCATGGTGAGAATCGGGATTTGTGTGATGGATCCTCTTTTTCCTTTGATCCGTCCAGCTCGTTCGTAGATAGACGCAAGGTCCGTGTACATATATCCCGGGTAGCCACGGCGGCCCGGTACCTCCTCACGCGCAGTGGAAATCTCTCTCAACGCTTCGCAATAATTCGTCATGTCCGTGAGTATAACGAGCACGTGCAAGTCATGCGTGTAGGCGAGGTACTCTGCAACCGACAAAGCACACCTTGGCGTGGCAACACGCTCAATAGTGGGGTCATCTGCCAAATTCATGAAGAATACTACGCGCTCTAGTGCCCCGGTACGCTCAAAATCCTTCATAAAGAATGACGCATCTTTGTAGGTAATTCCCATCGCCGCAAAAATGACGGCGAAGTTCTCTCCCTCGCCCAACACTTTGGCCTGTCTGGCTATCTGAGCTGCGAGCCGGTTTGCTGGCAAACCGGAGCCCGAGAATATGGGGAGTTTCTGCCCCCTAACTAGCGTGTTTAAGCCATCGATAGCCGACATGCCAGTTTGGATGAAGTCGGCCGGTTTGTCTCGGGCGTACGGATTTATTGGCGTTCCTGCGATATCCACGCTCTCTTCTGAAACGATTGGCGGTCCTCCGTCTCGGGGATTGCCGACGCCGTCAAAGATCCGGCCTAGCATGTCAAGTGAGACGTTTACCTTTGGCGCCTCTCCCGTAAACCTGACGCGCGTTTTTAGATCGTCGATGCCACTCGTACCTTCGAACACTTGCACGACAGCGAGCTCTCGAGAAACGTCCAAAACTTGACCGGTCCGCTCTTCTCCGTTGGGAAGGATAATCTTGGCAGTTTCTCCGAAAGAAACGCCCTTCACGTTCTCGGTGAATATTAGCGGCCCAGAAACGTA
>JBAXDW010000011.1:0-15866 GCA_037140755.1 Methanobacteriota archaeon | reverse complement strand
CTGCGCTTATGCCCCCCATGACTACGGTGTAAGCAAAATCACCGGGGTGAGTGTAGTAAGCGGTGCCTGCTCCGATAAGTCCTGTGAGACCTGACGCAGCAGCAAGCATCGTCGTGCCGGTTCCGACGCCCGTTGCCTGCGACATAGCCGCAGGAGCGCCGCCGACCGGTATAAAGTGGACGCCTGCACCAATCAGAATCCCGCCGAGTATTATCCAAACCCAGAGTAGAAGACTAAACATCGTGCATCACTCCGCCTCTACATCTTCTTTGTAAGTGCCGTATCGCTGTCTGGAGTAGCTTTCGAGGTATGTGTTCATGATAACGAAGATCACGACGATTATGATTCCGGCGACTGCTGACCACCAGTCTACTACAACGACTTCCTTCCAGAAGTGCAAGTAAACGACGAGGCCGAAGCCCAACCCCGTCAGTGGTCCTCCGAATTTGGAACAGAACCACGCGCAGTCTATGGAATTCCTGAGGCCCGATTCAGCTTTGCGCACGACGCTGCCCGAATGGGCTGCGTTGACGCCAGAGCCGTACGGCCTGTCTTGATAGTACCGATCAGTTCCAAGATGGACGTCGCCCACTGCGGAACCTACGCCTCCAAGAGCGATTCCCCATATAAATGCAAGCACGATAAAGGGGAACGGACTCATGTTTTGTGCAATTAGTACCCACGTTAACAATAGGACGCTAAAATTCGCTACGAAGCCGTGTGCCATTAACACGGGCGTGTGCGTTCGCAGGACATCCATGTAAATAGGTTGTCCAAATCGCGATTGACTCGCCAATCGGCCCATATAGGACGTCGTGGCGTAAACGCCGTGTATCAATGCAGTAACGAAAGCACCGGCTACAAGAGCGAAGAAGACGCCGATCGTACTGTCGTTTCCAGTGACAGATAAGACCGATAGCGCTGTTGCCGCTCCGATTGCTGCGTAGAACGGGTAAGAAGCCGGTTCACCGCATATCGCTTTGTTATAGAGCCTGTGCAGATAACCCATCTGGGGGGCTAGCTGTACTTGCGAATTCGGGTTACTCTGTGAACCGACATCGGATTCTAGATCCTCCGCCACGCCAGCAATCAGGGCTGCACCGCCAACAAGCGTCAGAGCGCCTAATTCTACCATCATTTGCGGATCCATTTAACTCCTCCCTTGTATGGTATTGGCTTTCAAGCCCAGATTTCTGACTCACTAGTCTAGCGAACTGCGAAATCAGTGTATTCTGCGGCATCAAAATTGCTTAAAATGAATTATTGGCTTTATTTAGTTCGCTAGGACACGGATTATTGATAGGTAATACTATTTAACTTTATTTATAAGTTGACGACTTTAATAGCTTGATATAAATAATATTAAAACTGAGTTAATTTCACTTTTGAGGCACATTTTCAGCTCAAAATTAATGTGCTAAAAATTGCCAATTTAGGGCTTTTTCTAAGCGTCCGTTACCGCCTTAAAAGGGTATGCTAAAGCCCTGCTATTGTGTGCAATTCTTTGTTCTTGTTAGCACTTACAGCTAAGCAATGGACACAAAGTCAACCACGACTACGCAACTCACTAGCAGATAAAGTCGAACAAACAGTCGAACAAACTACAGCGGCAATTATGACAGCACGCCGCTACTAGAGACTGACCTTTCTGCACTTCACTCCAAAAACTAAGTAAGAGGTAGGAATGCTCACGTAATTAGAGCGACTGTGTTCGGTAAAGAGTGTCTCGTACTCGAGGAACACGCCCTAAATCCGTTATCATTCTGATAAAGTCGCTTGGCTCCAGACTTTGCCCTGCTGCCCCCCCCGCACTTCGGGTAATATTCTCTTCAATCAATGTACCACCAAGGTCATTTGCGCCGCACATGAGGGCAATCTGAGCAAACTTCGTACCTAGCTTTACCCAAGACACCTGTATATTCGGGATGTTATCGAGGTACAGCCGACTCAACGCGTAAATGAGTAGATCTTCACGACCAGTCGCCCCGGGCCGTGCGATGCCTGCCCTATAAATCGGGGTATTATAATGGATGAAGGTCAACGGGACAAACTCGGTAAAGCCGCCAGTCTCGTCTTGAATGGTTCTCAAGAGCCGCAGGTGATTGACGACATCCTCATACGACTCAATGTGACCATACATTATTGTGCACGTCGTGGGAATCCCGAGGCGATGCGCACTTACGATAATGTCCCTCCACGTTTGCGTATTGATCTTCTGCGGGCATAGCTTCTTTCGCACATCATCTACGAGAATCTCAGCTGCAGTACCCGGCATCGAATCGAGGCCCGCCCGTTTGAGCATTTTGAGCATTTCGAAATAGGAAATACCCAACTTATCCGCGCCGTATGCGACTTCTGATGGCGATAATGCGTGTATGTGAATGTCAGGTACAGTAGCCTTGACGGCTTGCAAGATTTCAACGTATGTGTTACCGTCAACCGCTGGGTGAAGACCACTGAAAAGTCCGATTTCAGTAGCACCGATTTTTCGCGCTTCTTCCGCTCGTTTGACGATTTCATCGACAGGCAAGAAGTAGGCTTTAGGATCATCCTGTCTTACACTAAAGGCGCAAAAACCACACGACCCAATGCAGATGTTTGTGAAGTTGATGTTTCGATTTATGATGTAGCTTACGTCGTCACCGACGCGTTTTTGTCTGACAGTATCTGCGACAGCGAAAACTGTATGGAGATCGGCTCCACGCACATTAAGTAAACGAAGGGCCTCGTTTTCGTCGATTCGACTACCGCTTTGGGCTTTTTCAAGGATGGCAGGCAGAGCACTGATCATGACTTTTAGTCCGCTACGCGTTCCTCTCTAACAATTTTACAATGGTACTATTGCTGCTGGTATGGTATTCTACTGAGAGAATTGTTCGACCCTGACCGGATCAATAGTTGCGTCAATCAGAAAATCAAACGGTATTGTAGATGTCCATCCGACTTGCTCAAACATGTTCATGAAAGAGATGCCTATTACGGTGCCTCCAGGCAACAAAGTACCGTCGAGAAACTGCAAAACGTCCTCGCGACTTACTGGTGAAATAGGCATCGCTAGCCCTCCAAGGACGACTATGACCTGCGCGTTCGCAATTTCAACGGGGTCTCCAAACTGTATACCTATTTTTTCTGTAGATATCACGCTCTTTGCTAAACTCAGATCCAGATTAGGCGCAAAAACCTGCTTAATGTTTAGAGTCCTAATCGCGTACGCAAGCAATTCAATAAAAGGCGTGCAGACTCCTGGCAAACCGACGTACATCATTCTGTCTTTGTCGCTGTCTTTGTCGCGCAAGTTAAGTTGTTCAATTATATTTTTAAATGATCGCGAAATTCCTGCGACCCCTTTGGTAGTGTCAATGATCTTCCTCGTCATTTATCCACCTGCTGATGTAATGAAATGAGCTTTAGCGCGTGTGTTTATAAAGATGGGGTATGACAATGGCCGCCAGCGTCAAAAGCGGCAGACTACTAACTGTTTAATCGTGACCTTCGGGGAAAAATCGCTCTGTTTAATCGTGACCTTCGGGGAAAAATCGCTCGCAAATCGGCTAGCGGGTCAAATAACAACAAAAAAGACGTTTGCAGGTACATCAACAAAGCGCAAAAATCTCAGCCTGCCTAAACTGCAGTACTGTTTTTCAGCGTCATCTCCTCTTGCTGTGCGGTTGTCCCTCAAGGCGACTCAACGTGAATTGAATCTACGGGAAGTCTAAAAATTGTGTAGCGTTTCCCCTCAAGCCTAGTTGCGAACGCTCGCGTAATGGGCTCAACTTGAGCGTCGTCTACAACCATGTTGACCTGTATAGCCCTCTCAGTATGGTCCCGTATAGCCTCAATGGCCATTTCAGGTTCTTCTTTTATGATAAAGCCGCTCCAGTTCTGAGGCGATACGCCCCAGTACTCAATGCAGTAAAAACCTGTTACGCCTTGTTCAGTAAGGATGTTGACCGTCCTTCCAAGGGTTTCATAGTCTACAAAAACGTTTAAAAGGACTTTAGCCACGCCTTCACTCTCCTTCGATTTGTGCGATCAATGGTTATATGCAACTTGTTCTATATGTGTTCTCCCTTGCAACAACCGGGCGGAATCGCGAGAGTGATTTATCAACTGGCTTTCAAGTTTATCTCTTCAAGTTATAACTGCCTGAGCATGACGCCTTTCCACTTTACTACCTGATGTCTATCGCTTGTAGGCTTAAAACCAGCTTTTTTACACTGCTGATAAAAGCTCCTTAAACTTAGAGTGTGGCGCATATGCTTGACGTGCGTCCATTCGCAGTACCTTTGCCAGAGCTCCTTATGTAGCGCTTCCGCATCAGTTTCAATGATGCAATTATCGCAAAAGAAGCGAACCACGTGTGGATTGTTTTTATTGGACATAGCCTTGGATATTATTTGTTTGCTGTTTTATCAACGCTTCGAAGCTTGAATCTATATTAAAAGCGCACATGATCATTTGACAAGATCTATACTGGATTCCTTCTCAAAGGCGTTTTCTGCAAAGTTGACTCTCAGCCAAGCCTATCATAGCTGTCTTTCCTCGAAAAGATATAAATCTTACCCCGAATAAAATTCCTTCCCGTCAAGACAGGTTAAGAAGACCTATAAGCATGAAAAGCTAATATACAAATAATAACACGTTATAGCGAAACAAGAACGCTGGACTCAGTACACTCAATAGAGAATTACCGTCTGGACTAGCCTCAATAGAGAATTACCGTCTGGACTAGCGGAATTTCCAACAACATGAAGAAAAACGTTGAAGAAATACTGCGTGACGCTAAGAGACTCCTCGATGAGAGCACCGAGATCATTGACCAGATCAGAACCTTGAAAAGCGAAAGAGCCCAGCTACAACCACTGTGCGGTTCGCTGCGAAAGCGATTAATTCGCTGTGGAAAGCAAAACTGCCGATGTAGGAGAGGCCAGTTGCACGGGCCCTACAACTATTTCGTTTCCTCAAAATGCCGTGGAAAATGGCAGTATATCAGTAACGAAGAGCTCGAACGAGTTGAACTGGGCGTCGCGGATTGGAAGAAACAAAGGAAAATAGACGCCGACATACACGCCTTCTCAGCACGCCTTAAAGAGATACGGCAGGAGATTGCGACGCTGGTTCCAACCGATTAAACTAATAGGAAAGTAGAATTGTTAGCGTGCTCAGACCCTACGAAAGCTCAACGGTAGCAGAAAAAAATACTCCGTGTGGTATCTGAGGTACGTAATGACTTCAGAACGAACGTTCAAGTTGTCTTTGCACTTCTGCGCCACAACAAGCTCTTACATCAGGAAAAGTTAAATACGTGATAATCGGAGTAAGAGTGTGAATCGCGAAATCGTTGTCTCAGTGAGCGTGAGAGCCGTCGGATACGACAAAGAAACATCTACGCTCGAAATTGAGTTCTGCGATTCAAGTATTTATCGGTATTCGGGAGTTCCTGAAGAAATCTTTGCAGGGTTTATGGATTCCATGGGTTTGAATCTAGAAAAGACCGATCTGAAGTACTTCACCAAGCATATAAAAGGACAGTATCAACAGAAGACGGTGCGAAGGCCACGATTGAATCTTTTTAAGGGTATTTTTGACACGTAGAAACTGAGTATAACTAAGACCTGAGTCGCGATACGTTCCTATGCAAGAGTCCCTCTTAGACTTGCTCATAAACCTTTGTGAGCGGCGCTAGAACTGACGCTAGACGTTTCGAGCGCGAAGCGTTATCGGATTCGGGAGAGCTTTAAAATACTCCGCTTGCTAGCATACAAGCCTACGCACGGTGAACAAATCATGATGTCGCGTGTTCTAGGGTAGCATGTTTTTTGGATGGAGCTGGCAGGAGAGCTTATCAAGATTTGCTGCTTAATCGACGTTTAGAGAGGGCAAAACGCTTAACTACGTTAACGCCCTCCTATGTTTAGTTGATTTCTCGACCTTGAAAGGCGTTTGAGTATGGATAATAATAATAAATTCAGCACATTCTCTGGCACGCAAGACCTTGTGGTTTTAGCCGTAGCAATAGGACTAATCGCCGCGTGGTTTATTGCATATTTATATTTTACAGGGTCAATTCACATTTAACCCCAGCTAAACTACTCCGAATTCTCGGTAATGTCCGTAATGATTAGATGATGCTGCTCTGTTGCCGCACGAAAGAGCCGCCGCATCACCGGTTTATCTTGCTCGATACGCTCCGCGATATGGCACTGCAAGAAGAGGATTCAGCGCTTAGTGAAGGTCGTTTGACCTGCTAGTCCCCCGCTTATTTACCTATCTCAATAACAGCGTAGATTTTGGATTAGTCCGAGAAATATCTGCACGAAGCTTATCATGACAAACCGACTGACAAGTATTGAAAAAGTGATGCTAAGTCACCTCCTGCTGCCAAACCGAAGGTGCCATGCATTATCCTGTACTTGATGCTCCGATACTCCATGTTGACACCGTTGCGGATGCAGAGGGTCCAACTTGTCGACTCCGATCAACACACGAATTGTTAAAAACGTGCTGACAGCTAAAAAAGAGGGGAGGCAATCTTGCACGTGTCTTCCTAAGCCTGATCCATAGTCAAGCAAACTCGAGCGGGATTTAGAAGGTAACGATCTTGTCGCTCCCCTTCAAAATTGCATATAAATCTGCAAGCGTTGACAGTGGACACATTTCCGAAACTTCTGATTGGCGAATTTTTAATCAGGTGCCACAGGCAAATATAGCGCCACCGCCCTCAGCGAACGAGCGCATTTGCTCTGTGACGTTAAAAGCTTCAGTATCAATGGATTCGCTCTCCACTCCTTTACCACTGAGGAAGGCTTTTACTTGATCGCCCTCCTTAATGGCGTAATTTCCCAACCTGAATGCGTTCCACACAGTTTCTGGATCGTTTGAATAGATGATGATGCCAATCTTCACGTTTTCACCTCCTTTTGTGCAGTAATGACGACAAACACTGCCTGCCCGTGTCCCTCTTTGACCGGATCGACTGCGATCGTCTCTTCAGGAAACGCAAAGACGGTTTGACACGTTCTTATCGAGCTGAATCCCATAGTTTTCTTTCCTAATCTATTCATATCGACAAGAGCCGGTGCACGCCTTCAACAACTGCTGCCGTTAAAACAATTATGATGGCAGTCCGCGCTCTGCGAGTTGGATTAGGAGTTCGTCCCTGCTCAGCACCTACACTTCGACCAATTTATCCGTTTCAACCACAACTGCATCTACTTGGTACCCTTCAAACCTTTAAAGATCTCTAAATCTGCAGCAGCATTATGCACTGCCATTCATTTAACGGACTTAACGGACTCCGCTAAACATTTGCGAGAAGGAGCGCTACAAGAATGTGCTCGCTATTGCATTTACTGCTCCTACCAACGCGTCGACCTCCTCTGCAGTGTTATACGGACCGAATGACGCCCTCACTGTGCCGTTGAGACCTAACGATACCAGTGCTGGCATCGCGCAGTGAAATCCGCTTCTCGTACATATTGTGCTCGTTTCATCGAGGATCATGGAGACGTCGTGCGGGTTCATATCTCCCACATTAAATGAGACGACCCCTGCCCTCTCTTTGGGACCGTACACCTCTACACCGTTTATGGCCGATAGCTCCTTTGCTGCAAGCCTCGCGAGAGTGTCCACATGCTTTTCAATATTCGTTATGCCCAAGGCTTGCAAATATTCCACTGCCCTGCCAAGTCCAATTACTCCGGGAATGTTCGGAGTTCCCGCCTCGAACCTGGCAGGAGGGTCTAGAAGCGTATATGCATGCCCGCTGACCGATTCGACGGCGCCCCCTCCGAGAAGGAGTGGACTTAAACTCTCAGGATCCCTTGCAATGAGCACCCCTGTTCCTTGTGGCCCCAAAAGTCCTTTATGACCAGGCACGGCAAGAAAATCGCATCCAATCTCGCTTAAGAAGAGATTACTATGACCAGCAGACTGGGCAGCGTCGATTAGTACCTTTATGTCGTTGGCACGCCCTATCTTTGTTATCTCCTTTATATCCTGCACGGACCCAAACGCGTTTGAGACATGGCAAATCGTGATAAGTTTCGTCTTCGCTGTAATCGCCGCTTCAATGTCCTTGGGATTAACTACTCCTTCACGGTCAGCATTAACGAGATCAATTTCAACGCCCCGTGTCCTCAGCGCAATCCACGGCAGGTAATTTGAGTGATGTTCAATGACTGATGTGATCACCCTATCTCCGGTGCACCACTCCAACCCCTTTGCCACGATATTGATGCTTTCGGTGGTGTTCTTCGTAAAAATTACCGTATCAGTGTCAGTTTTGAACAATGCTGCTACGAGTTCACGGGCCCTTTCAAAACGCTCCGTCGTTTCCCGTGCAAGCCTATGAGCTCCCCTCCCGTAGTTGCCCGCATATTTAAAAAAGAACTCGTTCATCGCTTCAACCGACTGTCTCGGTGTCTGACTGGTTGCAGCACTATCAAGGTATATTACAATATCCAATATCGGAAAATCATCTCTAATGGCGTAGACGTCATACATGCTTTTGAGTAGTGTGCCACGTAATTGCACGCGTTAAAAGACGCGATCTTTAAACTTTTTACATTACAAGAACATCGGCAAAATTGAGATAACCGAACAGAGACCTTCGTGGACTGCTGGAATTTGACACCATAGTTGATCAATCAGTGGCTGGGATAAGCTCTGTCACTTCACGCCTTATCTCTTTTAGACGCGTAGAGACAGCTTTTGTCTCTGTATCAATTTTTTGCTGTTTTTTCCAGTCTGCAACTCCCTGTTCAACCTTTTTTATGTCCTCTTCTGTTACGTATTGCCATTTGCCGCGGCATTTTGAGGGCACAAAATAGTTGTACGGTCCGTGCAGTTGTCCTTTCCTGCACCTGCAGTTCTTTTTGCCGCACCTAATCATTCGCCGGCGAAGTGAGCCAGAGAGAGGCTGTAGCCGTGCTCTTTCAATTTTAAGAGCTTTGATGTGGTCAACGATTTCCTTACTTTCGTCTAACAGCTTCTTTACCCTGTTTAACAGATCCTCGGCGTCTTCCACCGTGTGTTCTGTCTTCATTTCGCCGATCCTCATCCTTTGTAGTAAGCATTCGTAGCGGGGCTTTCTCTCACCTTTGAATTAACCTGCATTATCATATTTCTTTTAGAGGTATATAACTTCTTAACCTGATAGCTGTATTAAGATACCAGCTCGGAGTAAGACTTATATGCTCCGAACGACACTCAGTTCATGCGTAACAAGTTGCTTGCATTGAGATCTTCTATACAAGCAAGCTTGGAATCTGACTTGCTAATTTCAAGTGCTTCGAAAAATAGTATAGTGTCCCGAGATGACTCCCTGTGCATAAGATTACAGCCCCTCTTTTAAGCATTGTACTTACGTGTTTGCTCGTAAGCACACTCGCTGTTTCAGTTAACGGCAACACATTAAATGTTGGCTCAGGAGGTCAACATAAATCCATCACTGAAGCGGTCAACGCCGCCCAACCAGGCGACACGATCACCATTAGTGCTAGCACTTATACCGAGAATGTAATCGTGACGAAGTCAGTAACCATTAGGGCCGCCAGTCCTGGATCTACAGTAGTCACCGCGGCAGATCCGAGCAAAGATGTGTTTCTCGTGCAATCGAAGAACGTTCGCGTAGAAGGATTGACGATTACAGGCGGGGCGTCGGGCGTGCACATTCAAAACACGTCGAAGTGTGTAGTGACAAATGTCATCGCACGGGATAACGTGCGAGGGGTGTACCTCTCACACAGCACGGAAAATGAGATCAGTAAGAGCAATCTTGCTGACAACGGCTACGGAGTGTATGGCGACACCGCTTCAAGTAATACCATATCCTCTAACGTCGCAACTGGTGAAAGGGGTAGTAGTGCTTCGCTCGGGGATGGCATTTTCTTGGAGTATGGCGATTCGAATATTATCACGCTCAATAATCTGAGTGCAAATCATGCCTTCGGAATCTCCATACACTCCTCACCTCGAAACGTCATCTCTAACAACACCATCAGCGACAACGACCTGGTTGGCATTCGTATCGGTCCGGGATCCAACGATAACATGCTTACCTTTAACACAATTGCGAGGAACGGTCAGACATCTCAAACAGGTGCACAAAACTTTCCACCTTCCGGAATACTGATCGTCAGTGCAACAGGCAACCGGATCTATCTTAATAGCTTCGTCAGTCAGTCAAGCGCCGTAATAGGCGCATCGGCCGCGATTTTGAATTCTCCGGAAAAGACGGCATATACCTACGGCGGCGTTGAGCGAACGGGGTATTTAAGCAACTATTACTCAGACTACAAGGGTAGTGACACCAACGGCACTGGGATTGGTAGCCCCGCTTCCGTGTACGGCGACAAGTACCCGTTGGTCCAGCCTTTTGAGAATTACACGAATATTGTTACAACCTCTGCTGCTACAACATCTGCCGCAGCATCTACAGCATCCACGCAGTCATCTAATCTAGCGAGCAGCAAAACGACGAGCAATCTCGGCAATTCAGAAGCACAAGTGTCAACGCCTGGATTTGGCGTAGAAGGTGCATTCCTTGCGATCGCGTTGATAACATCTATCTTAGCGTACTCACGCGTGAGACGTTACTAGAACAGACATTTGCGCAAATCGCTAGGCGATAAGAATCCTTTTCTGGGATGATAGAGACAAGTGATCGTTTCTCTTATTCTTCTTGCGTGGATGATGCGAGGATCATTGGACGCGCTTACGAACTTCTTATTCATATAGCGTTAAGCAAAACCAAGCTAATGCGTAAAAGGCCCCCAGCGAAGGAATTGGACCTATTCCAACGGAGTTGGACGCTTAAGAGACCTTGCGCAAGGTCAAGCGCTTGTTCGATGAGAGAACGAGATTACGATTAGATTAACATGCTTTATTGGGTTAGGGGTTAGCGTATAGATGGACGTCGAAATCACGCTGCTTTCAGATAACGCCGTAAACAAAAAGGGATTGCTAGCTGAACATGGACTGTCTATCCTGCTTGAGCGGGATGAGCAACAACTTCTCTTTGACGTTGGTCAAGGCATATCTACTGTTCACAATGCACACGTACTTGGCAAAACACTTCATGCTCCGCCCATCATCTTAAGCCACGGTCATTACGACCATACCGGCGGCCTGATATCCTTTTCACGCATCTTCCCAAAGATGGCTGTTTTCGCGCATAGCGATGTTTTTACGCAGCGATTCTCGTTGACGGGAAATGATGTTCGTAACGTCAGTGTGCCCTTTACCAAAGGGGAATTGGAGCGCGAGGGTGTCGAGGTTCACTTAGATAATGATCCACGCGAGATACTAGGGGGGATATGGACGACTGGGCAGATTGCTCGGCCGTTCGCTGCCGATCAAAATGTGACAGGGCTATCGCTCGACGCTGCCGGCAGAGTGATCGACAACGTTCTCGATGAGATTGCAGTAGTCGTTGAAGGATCTAAGAAGGCATTGCTCCTGCTTGGCTGTGCACACGCCGGCGTGCGAAACACAATTCAGCAAGTCGAGGCAATGACTGAGAAACCGCTCTACCATATAGTCGGTGGCTTGCATCTCGTGAACGCGTCTCAACGTTATGTGCGGGCATTAGCATTATTCCTCCGCAAACGAGGTGTGGAATTCGTCGAAGCGTCACACTGCACGGGATGCGAAGCTGCGCATGTTTTGGGCAATTACGTAGAATGCACGTCAACTGTTGTCGGATCCCATCTGAGATTTCACCTTTGACGCTCCGCTACGGTCTCTCTGAACAAGTCAAAGGAGCGCAAATATGAGCGAAAAGTGCTCTGGGGTGGTCAGACTTGCGACGTAACGCTAAAAAAAAGCTGATAGCTTCACGCATCTGTTTCGCTGCAACAATTTGATGCTTATATTAGATTTGCTCATTAATTGGTTTTCTTAATCTGACTTTGAAGAATGCATTTTTTATCAGAGTAAGATTTATGTAGGCTAAACAACAATATACAACAGAACTACGAACAGCGTCACACATAACAATTTCTTGAGCTATTAGTATTGCATTTGCTGAAATATTTAGGATAAGAATGAATATCTAAATTTTCATAGCAGTGACGAAACTCTCTAACAAAGCAACATATGGCTATGTCCACTAAAAACAATTCACACGTAGTTCGTTTCTTTCGTGACAATTGTATAATTGAGGCTAACTCTGAAGCGTTACATAAAGAGCTCTGGCAAAGGTACCGCGACTGGACGCACCTCAAACGAATGCACCACACCTTAGGTCCGCAGAGCTTTTATCAGCGCTGCAAACAAGCCGGTTTTAAGCCTGTTACCGAAAGAAAGCGCTTGGTCAAATGGAAAGGCGTCAAGCTAAAGCCGGTATTACTTGACGATCCCAAGTTGGAACAACCGAGCGATGGGTCTGGAAATTGTCCTCACTTATTCAAGGGAGAGCACACACAGAACAACTTGCTATAGCCCTTGATCGCACAATCTGAAGGAGCGTGACATAGTGGCGAAAGTCCTTTTGAACGTTTTTGTAGGCTATTAAACCCTTGGAAGGACAGTCAACATCCTTACGGAACAGGGCGTAGCAGCGTTTTACTGTATTGAATATTGGGGCGTATCCCCCCAAAACTAGGCAGGACATGAACATATTAAATGATATCATCTCAACCTTGGATCTCAGCGCTGAAGTACGGGATATACGTCAGGGGGTATTCCATACAGGAGTCCTTACACGGAGGTGCGGCCTTGCGGCCACCCTTCCAAAAGACGCCCTTAAACAGACCCCTCCCATGATGAAGGAGCCTGGCCGTCTTTTGGAAAAAAGCGCTTCAGAACTTGTGCGGATGGCTTTTTCTGATAGCATCCTCGAAGCCGCAATAGGCATGGCTTCTATCAATTCACTTATTGAGGTCGATGAGGAACGATGTGTTGAGCTTAATGCAGGAGACCTTATAGTCGAAAAGGGCAAAGACAAGAAGGTCGTCATTGTTGGCCACTTCCCATTCATTAATAGGCTTAAAGGCGTTTCACGGGACCTAATGGTTATTGAAAAAAATCCCCGTGAAGGCGATCTAACGGAAGAAAATGCCGATATTTATCTGCCTAAAGCTGATGTCGTGGGCATTACAGGGACTGCCTTGACCAATCATACAATGGATCGTCTACTTTCTATCTGCAACCCAAAAGCCTATGTGGTTGTATTAGGCGATACAACGCCCTTATCGCCTGTACTGTTTAAATATGGTGTGGATGCTATATCAGGGACAACAGTTATTGACAATGAGCAGACCCTCCGTTGTGTCAGTCAGGGGGCTAATTTCAGGCAGATAAAGGGTATAAAGCTCCTTACTATAATGAAATGATTTTTGTTGGTAGACCCGATCCGCTGGAAGCAGGCGAAATCCGTTAAAACCACTTTTATAGATAAAAAATAGCAAAACCCACAATCGTAAAAAAACCCAAACACTTATGGAAAGCATATTTGAAACATTGAAGGATCGCGCGCGCAGATTATGGGATGAACGTGGACTTCTGGATCAAAAGGTTACAATCCGGGCGCGTACACTCACCGTTGAAGAGGCCGTAGGCAACCCAGAGGCTAACGATTTCCCTCTGCAGAAGGGAAAAGAGCGACTTATGCGGGCTGAATATATGGACAGCCTTGGCCAGGCATTTACTGATCAATACGGAGACTTTGAAGGTTCCCTTGAAGAGATACTCAGTCTAGACCTCAATAACAATTACAGGCGCGCTATTTTTGTGGCCACCCTTAATGCGGTATTGCGGCACATGGGCCTGATTGAGAGGACAATTCACTGCAAAGACCGTTATCCGTCGCGATGCGCTGAAGAGCTTAAAAGATACATTAAAAACCGTTACGGAATGAAAAAGATCCTACAGATTGGATTCCAGCCTCGCATGGTGGAATCCCTTTCATCAGATTTTCAGCTCCGGGTCATTGACCTGGACCCTAACAATATCGGAAAAAAGATTAAGAACGCCCTTATTAAAGGTCCTGAGACTACTGAGATAGCCATGAAATGGGCCGATATATTCCTGGTGACCGGGACAACACTTGTAAACGGCACAATAGGTGATTTTCTTGGGGATAAACCGGTTATCTTCTATGGGACGACTATAGCAGGTGCAGCGTATCTCATGGGGTGGGAAAGGTTCTGCGCCTTTGGCTCGTAAACGGCATTGAGGTTAAAACAAAACTAACCTAAGTCACTCAATAATCGACCTACAAAGAATCTGTTGTTTTAGCAGCGCCCACTGAGCGCACCTAAATCCCAAGCCACGGGCCGGAGCATCCCCACTGGCGTTCTGCGACTAGCGACCTAGCTTGCGGTACAGAACCAGATCCTGACTAGCAGGTCTCGCAGGATCCGGACTACGAAGTGCTCAACTGTGCCGCTTTTATTGCATCTCGGACATTATAGGCCGAATCGGCAATTATAATAACGTCTATTCCATACCCTCTCAACCATTGCACCACACCCTCGCCTGCGTGGCCCGTAATGACTGTATCGACTTCGTGCTTCTGCATGAAATCGGCCACTTGCGCGCCCTTTTTTCGCGAGATCGCTTTATATGGGTTTTCAAATGAACCAACGAGATCAATGCGATTACCTTCAACACATGCAATTATGAAATACCCACACATTCCCAAGTCGTGGGCAAACGCAGCTTCTAGACCAACATTCATGGAGCTCGCAGCGACGGTTAGGAAATCCGTGTGAGCACTCGCCATTACGTTGACCTGATAAACCTCTGGAACCTCTTCAAAGACACCCGCTTCGATTTTTCCCTCGATTGTCGAAAGCTCTTTAACGGTTATCCCGCGAGGTACCGTGATGGACATGTCCACTATCTTATAACTCCAACTTCCCCTCGTATGTACGTAATTTACTTGCTTAACTTCAGGCACACCCTCTGTCGTTTTTCGAATACGGTCAAGTAGCTCAGAAGCAGCTTCCTTATCCATGAGAGTATCGACGGACACTTTGGCGACGCGTGCGCCAACTTGCATAACAAGCAGTGAGATCAGAATACCTACTATCGGATCCATGTACCAATAGCCGAGACCCGTCAATACGAGACCGAATATAACTGCAAGCGATGCAATAGCGTCGGTCATCGAGTGTTTCGATTCTGCGACCAGAGCGCTAGATTTGATTCTCATCCCGATGCGGTTTTTGTATCGAGATAAAAACCACGCTGAAATAACCGATGCGCTAGCCACAATAATGCCGATTTGCAGTTCAGATGCCACGCGTTGGTAGTACAAAGCCGTTATTGACTCGAATATTATTAAAAGGCCCGTTGATATAATGAGGAATGCTACTGCAAGTTCAGTGATTGACTCCGCCTTTGAATGGCCATATGGGTGCTCAACATCCGCAGGGCGACGTGATTCTCGCAACCCAATTAAAACCAAAACGGCCCCAAATATGTCGGTTAAGGAGTGCACGCCGTCGGCAACTAAACCGGCGCTGCCAAATAGCACGCCTGCTGTTATCTTACTTACCATTAGCACGACGTTAACGACAATGGCGACGATGCTTACCGTAGCGCCACCGGAGCTGGCCAAAGCGATTCGCTGCATTCTTCCAAAAGAGAGAGGTGCTGATATTATAACGCTGCTCTTTCAGCTAGTCGATCCCAAAGCGTTCTGATGTGTTGTGACGCTGCGGACTCTGCATACCCAACTACCGGCTTATTATGCACGAGAGCTCGCGTGACGTTCGGATCGTACGGAATCATTCCTACAATTTCTACGCCTTCCCGCTCACAAAATTCCGTAATTTTCCTCACGTTTCCTTCGTGTAAGTCGCAGCGATTAACACATACAAACGGGGGCACGTTGAAGTGATTGCATACGGATAGCA
>JBAXDW010000010.1:0-17103 GCA_037140755.1 Methanobacteriota archaeon | reverse complement strand
ACCGCTCGGGCTCTTTAGCAGAGATTGACTTCGGTGATTACATTGAGAGCTTGATTGACGAGCTCCGGAGGATGTACAACGTTGCTGACGGAGTAATCACGATCACTACCGACATCGAGAACATCCAGTTCGATGTGGACACCGCCATCCCCTGCGCGCTCATCATCAACGAGCTCGTGTCAAACTCGTTAAAGTATGCGTTTCCGGATGGACGCACAGGAGACGTTACCGTCGCCTTACAGCGTTCGAACGGCGCGTATACGTTGACCGTTGCGGATAACGGCGCGGGATTCCCCGCTGATTTGGACTTTCGAGCCACAGAATCGTTGGGTATGCAGCTCGCCGTTACGTTGGTCGATCAGCTCGAGGGCACTATTGAATTGAATAGAGAAAACGGAACTGCTTTTGTCATCTCATTTCACGTTGACTAGTGCGTCAAAAAAGATGCAGAATCAGCCATTACCCTATGTTAAAAAGCTTTTAATATGCTCAATATGAGATTTTGAAAGTTTATTAATGAACGCCCCTTCTACAATCAAATCTACATACTCTTTCGAGGGTCTAAAATACCCATCTTTGTGGGGACAAATATATGTATAAACTTGTTCTCGTTCACCTTTCTGTGTTTCAGCAATAACTTGAATTCTCTTGTGCGTTCCCTCTGGTAGTCCCCCCAAATCGTCAAATATCTTCAAAGCTTCGGAATCGATTTCATACACGACACCTTCTAATTTGTTTCCCACGCTCTCTTTCAAGTCGACCATCGCTTTTTTTCCAATCATCTGTCCTAGTAGAAAAGCAAACGTCGTAATCAACTATGGATAATTTATGCTCACTACAATACGTGATTCCTTTCTGACCTAAGTACTTAGGATTCATATAAGGACCATAAACAAAAATCTTGATATGCTGCCCTATACCCATAGATCAAACTCCTTTAGATCTATTATTTCGATCCGTACAATAGCCACGTTTTCCTCATTCGTTCGCACGTTCCTAACTCCTTATACCAGGATCTCAAATGTTACCAATCAGAGCTAAATAAACACTGTTCAGGAGGTCCCCCCATATATAATGTGGACCGATGCTACAGGTTCGTTTTCAACTAATTGTTCTGCAGACAGACCAAACACTATATGAAAAACGAATTATTGAACAAAGCAGACTATGTCCAAAAATGATAAGGATCGTAAGATAGCAAGGATTGTCACCGATTTAACAACCGAGTACTCAGCAGAGCTGGTCATAACTCACACCTGTAGAGAAGGGGGGAAAACTTTCGATTATGCAGCACAATTTGCCAGGTAATCAAGCACGCGTTCATCCTGCGTTCGTATCCCTTGTCGACGAGGCTAATGAAACGCGGACGGACTGGTCTCGCCCGATTTCGAAACTGCGAAATGAGTTTCACAGATGGTTCGAGAGAGACCGTCTGACGTTGATGGCTGACGCGCCGGCAATCAAATCCGTCCGAGATAAGAAGATATCGTTTGCAGACGAGCAAACCAACGTTCGCGTCTATACGCCGAACGGCTCGCCGCCTTTCCCGGGTCATTTTTACATCCACGGTGGCGCCTTTTGGCTGTTACACGCTAACCACTTTGATAAGGTCTGTCAGGACGTTGCTGCCCGGGCCCAGTGCGTCGTCGTGTCAGTCGATTACAGACTAGCCCCTCAGGCAAGATGGCCCACGCAGGTAAAACAATGCTACGCCGCGTTATGTTGGGTGAGAGAGAACGCGGCAGACCTTGGCATTGATGCCGAACGGATCTCGATCGAGGGCGAAAGCGCTGGGGGCAACCTGGCAGCGACGACGACGTTGATGGCGCGGGATCGTGACGGTCCCAAGATTATTTTTCAGGTTCTGGTCGACCCGGAAATGGATACGGCACTCACCTTCCCTTCGGTGAAGGAGTTTGGCCACAGGTGGGGGATGGAGGCAAGCAACCTGCAAGAAGCGAACAAGCTCTATTTCTCCAATAGCGAGGACGCGACCACCCAATACGGGTCGCCGCTGTACGCGGAAGATCTGTCGAATTTGCCCCCCGCGCTCATCTTCACTGCTGAGTGCGACCCCCTGCGCGACGCGGGTGAGGCATATGGTCGCCGGCTCTGGGACGCAGGCGTTGAAGCATCTGTTCTGCGAAGCGTGGGGCATCCACACGGCGTAGGAGAGTTCTCAACGCTGACTTCTGCGGCGTATCGGCGAACGTTGAAGATCGCGGCGCTACAGCAGGCATACGGGATTGCAGCGTTCACGCGGGCGGAATAGGACCGCGTACGTCTTTTTTTGTCGAAAGGCAGCCATAATACGTTTTTTCAAATATCTGCGTCTCAAATTTTTCAAATCCATAAAAGGGATACTCGGACAAGAGCTCGCGAATCTAAAATGTGACACAGAACGCTAACTCTAAACACGCAATTGGTGGGTGGGTTTAAACCAATCAAGAATGTACCACAATTTCGCGTGCTTGAAAGGCCCGCTTTGTTGCGCTAGAAAAGTCTCCGGTAGACGCTGATTGATCCGACTCCGGGCCTAACGGACGAAGGAAAAGGGACCGACGATGCAATGAGGAATGAATTGTTATTAAGAACAATAAGGTGTATAGACGACGCTGCTGCTTTACGATATTAGACAGTGTAATAAGGATGTAAGTGTTGAAAAAAAGGATAAGAACTAGCCAAGGCTATTAACTGCTCCGCGCACCCCTATTATAGTCATATGAACTTCTTATTGAACAAGCATCGACCTTTTTATGTACTCGGAGCGGTTTCACAGCCTTAGCAATTATATACCGAGGCAGAACCTAGGATATCTAAAATCCATTTGAGCCTTTATTACACAATTTGTAAGTTACGAAGGCCCCTCTTGGCTTTGGCGGTTTGCTGCGACGAATCTCGAGCATCTCATGTTTTCGCAGCGCAGCTTAGTATAAAGATCTGGAAAACGCTTAGGCATTCGATACGTTAAAGGCTATTCATAAGAAACTCTTTTCAGGTTAACGCAAATTTATCATTACATATAAGGAGGTCTGGAAATGCTTAAGGAGATTACCGCACGGGAACTCGATATCGATGGCTTCATCGACGAGAAGATCAGGGAGATCAAGGAGATTGTCGGGGATGGAATAGCGATCAACGCTCTCTCCGGAGGAGTTGATTCGTCCACGGTCACGATGCTCGGGCATCGTGCCCTAGGGAACCGTCTAAAGACCCTATTCATTGACAATGGCATCATGCGCGAGGGTGAGGCGGGACTGGTTGTGGGTCTTTTCGGAAATCTCGGTGTCAAGGTTGAGGTAATCGATGCGCGCAAGGAGTTCTTCTCGGCATTCAAGGGAATTACTGACCCGGAAAAGAAGCGTGAGGCCGTGACCCAGACCTTCTACCGGGACGTATTCGGACGTATGGTCAAGGAAAGCGGTGCGAAACACCTCCTTCAGGGGACTATCTTGACCGATGTCGATGAGACAATCGCGGGAATCAAGCGGCAACACAATGTCTTCGAGCAACTAGGGATAGACCCGGAAGAGGCTTTCGGCTACCGCATTATCGAACCGCTTATTCAGCTTCGTAAAGACAGTGTTAGGATAGTAGGAAAGGCCCTCGGCCTTCCCGCGGAGGTTTTCGAACGTATACCGTTCCCAGGGCCTGCACTCGCAGCACGCGTGATAGGGGAGGCAACCCCGGAACGCATCGAAACGGTTCGAAAGGCGACTGCTGTCGTGGAGGGATTGTTAAAAGACACCGGCGCGTTCCAGTACATGGCGATCCTTCACGAAGACCGTGTTACCGGCATACGCGACGGCAAGCGTGACTTCGGCCAGCAAATCGAGGTTCGCTGCTGGGACAGCATCGATGCGCGAACCGCGACACCAACACGACTTCCCTTTGAAATCCTCGAAAATGTCGCCGGGGAGCTTATCCGCAAAGTGCCCGGCATAGTCAGCGTCACTTATAGTATTGCCTCCAAACCTCCCTCAACGATCGAGGTCGTCTAATATCTGTTGATTATTTTCACTTTTGAGCCATAGCTACCTCAGCTTGATATGGGCTAAGAGTGTCAAAAGCAGAGCACATGTTAGAGCACACAGCGATAGCGATACGCGCGTGCTCGCGTGCTGTTATACTAGAGATATGCGCCGAAGAAACCGCACACCTTCGTCCACGCTTCTTCTCTCGCGGCGGCATTTGCGTTCTCGGTTCCGCCAAAAGTCATACCCCCGGCACTGATTGAGGCGGCCGGCGCGAGTCTGCTCGGTCCTGCAAGCAGGTGCCCCGCACCATCATAAGAGCAATGTTGGAAAGAAAAAGTGAAATGGCGCTGTTTGAGCCGTTCGACGACCTGTTCGCACATCATGCTCGCTGGCCAAACGGCGTCGTCTGTCCCGGAGAACAACAGAATCGGGCCATTTATGCGCTCGACGGGAATGACCGCACGTCCAACTGCTTGTCGGTTCTGGAGGCTTGCAAGGTACAACCCTAAATAAAAGCCGTAGCGCTCGATGCAATCGCTGTCCATTCGAAAGGGCACGAAGGGCACCGGCTTTCCTTCTAGCGTCCAGGAGGATTTCGACATCGAGGAGTCCGACCACGCCTCATCGATGCCCTGAAAGACGACATGACTTGGGGAGTACGCCACAACGGCACGGATCTCGCTGTAGGTGGCGCCTATTAGCAGTGTAGCTTCACCGCCTTTCGAGGTGCCTATGAGGCCGATCTTGCTGGACTCAACCGACGGATGAGCGCGCAGCCACGTAATCGCCCGCTTGAAGTACTCGAGCGGTATCTCCTGAAGTTGTGGAGGGAGGTCTTCCACGCCAAAGTACGCCAAAGCGAGCGTTGCATATCCACTCTCTACCAGCAGCGAACCTACCGCGGATGTGCTGCCTAATCCCCCACCCGATCCGCCGATAATGATTATTGCAGGATGTTTTCCAGACATCGATGGTCGAAAAAAGTTGGCGACTAGGCCGTTACCCCTTATGGCTTCTGTTTCTATCAAATCACCGCCTCGCCATACGTTTTGACCGTTTATAAGGCCATGGCTGGAGATGCCGCTCTCACGCCATTTGTTGGACTTGCACCGGTAACCATTACCGGTAAGAGAAGGTCCATTTTCCCCTCGGCGACTGGATGCGGCTTCGAATTCGGCGCCAGCTTGGAGCCACCAGCGTTTGCGTCGCGCCAATGGACGAGCAAATGGAAAAGCTTATCTTTTTCGAGCCCTACGATATTAGATTATTCAAAGGGGAGGGATCAAATGAACCGTTACATTACTGTTGGGGCGATTTCAGCACTGCTGATTGTCGCCATTTGCATTACGGGATGCACATCGCCGTCAACAAGCTCGTCAAACCAAACGACAACGGCTAACGCCACTTCTAACGCAACGCAGAACGCCACTTCTAACGCAACGCAGAACGTGACTGTCAACACCACGACCGCGGCACCGGTATCCGTACAGCAGGGGCAGAATTTTACTCTGCAGCTCCAATCAAACCCGTCGACTGGGTATCAGTGGAAGCCAAGCTTTGACACAAGCGTGGCATCGCTGAAGAATCAGCAGTATGTCGCCGACCAGCCGGTAACAGAGGGATCGGGCGGAAAGGACGTCTTTACGTTTCAAGCCGTGAAAGTGGGGTCGACAACGATAACGTTTGACCACGTCAGTCCGTCAGGAACGGTGACTGACCGAACGGTCAATAAAGTCACCGTCACCCAAGCGGCCACACCACAAGTGTCGTTTACCGTAAGGTTGCCGACGAACCCATCGACCGGCTACCACTGGCAGCCCACATATGACACAAGCACCCTCAACCTGAAGAGCGACACCTTTGAGTCTTCGGGATCGCAAATTGGCGGTTCAGGGACAGAGGTCATGACGTTCCAGGTGCTGAAGACCGGCACAGCCACGGCAGCGTTTGACAACCTGAACCCGTCGGGCTCATCGACCGAGCACATCAGCGTCAGCATGACTGTCGGTTAGCGCAGAAGTTTGGGTATGGGGGTCACGCGGAGTCGGACGCGTTACTCCCGTAACCACGGCGTCTTTCAAAGACTGCTGCAAAAGTGCGAAAACTTAACGATGGTTTCTGTCATCGGGATCGGCTCGGTCGAAGCTCTGGGCGCACGCATGACACCCGCAGCAAGCAGACGTTACAGGAGCTATCCCGCTCCGTTCTTTTTTTATACGTATTTCGTACCATTTATTGCCCACAGCGGAACGTTCGGAACATCTGATGCGTCATGGATATGCTTGGAGGATACGCGCGGGTGGAAACCCAGTCTGCTGGTTAGATCAAAGCTATTTAGCCACAGTGGGTGAGAAGTTCGAAACGCTAGCGTGCGCTTCTTCTTCCTAAAACCCAATATGTCACTATTCCGGCAGCCATAAGCACCCCCGCAATCGCAAGGTACGGAACTAACCCCCCACCTTCGATAATCCCGTCGCTGTCTTCGAGGCTTCCAGTGCCGGCGCTCGTGATCATGCTTTCGATATCGGACAGGTTTGTTTGAGTGGCCATCCAGAGAGATAATGCGATGAACGCAACGAATAGTGCTAAAAGCGCAAGATATTGGCGTTTCACGGAATCCTCTTATTGCTGTTAGCAGCTGCAATGGATCGAAAAGTTCTCATGCTGCTGCAAGCAGCGAGGGCGACTTAGTTATTCAGACCAAGCGGAGCGACTTGCCTTTTTCAAGCTCGTACATATGTTGAACCCACGGCAACACGCATTGCGGGTTGGCAAACACATATAGGCTCAGTTACTACAAAAAGAGATCTATCCTAGCCTGAGGATTGCGATTCGTCTATACGTTCGTTAGCTAGACATAAGCTACGCTAATTAAACGGTTCTCTGCGTTAGGCGGACTTTCTTACTGCCTGAGTTCGTACAGAGCCGGGATGGGTTAAACCCATCTCCCGACAATGCCGGAGGCTAGCAACTCTAAGCCAAAGATTAGCAGGAACACTGCTGCGAGTGCTACCATCGTCAAACCGCCGATAACAGGGTTTAGTATCACGATAAAACCGGCGATAATTCCCAATATACCGACGATGATGGAACCAGCTGTGCCACGTGCAGCGCTTGCTATACCGGCAAGCAGCAATCCCAGGCCTAGTAGGAAAACGAGAGTCAATATCCCGTAAACGAAGTTGCTGAGTATGAGTGCAGCGATAACGATCAGTAGAATCGCTAGAATCAAGCTTAGGATTCGTTGCCATCCGGAAACACCGCTTCCAAAGACCCGCACGAATGACATAATTCCGAGGATAATCAAAGCGATTGCTAGAAGCGCTGAGAGTGCTATACCTATCGCTATCGGGTGCCAAATCGCCCAAATGCCTAAGACAATGACGATAATGCCTGCGATAATTTCAGCGATGCGCAGCCACATAGTGCTCTTTTTTTCATCAGCCATCTTAGATTTCACCTCCCTTGGCGTTTTTAGACTTAACAGTCTCCGTTTATGCGCTGGCGTGTTTATATCGGTTCCGGTTTGCCAGCATAGCCATGAAAAATGCGATCAACGCGCATCACTAGCGGTTAAATTGCGGTCAGAGCCTTCTCTCAGTTGATATGTAAAAAATGAACCGCGCGCTATCTTTTATGATCAGATAGAAAAAAAAAGAGGGGGGCGGCGTGTTAGCCGCTTTTGCTGGCTGCTCCCGATGCGATCAGCTCGATACCTAACAAGGCGAAGATCAGAGCCATCAACCAGCCGATAAGTGTTTCACCAAGCGCAGGCCAAACGATCACCGCTATAGCAACCAGTAGCACTATTACACCGATTACTAAACTTCCTGATCTGGCCCAAGCTGGCATTCCAGCGCCCACCTCGAATCCGGCGAACGTTATTCTTCCAATAGCGGTTAGCAATAGTCCGAGCGCGAATAGGAAGATAACCAGAGCGTTGCCGAGGTTCGGGTTAATTATTGCATAAGCTCCTAGAGCTAGAACAATAATCCCCAGTATGATGTTGAGTATCCTGCCCCATATCTTAAGGACATCTGAGGTAGCTCCGCGTACTGCTAGAAGCAACCCAAGGATTATCAATCCGATCGCAAGCAAGGTCCTGACTAGGCCAACTCCAAGACTCGGATTCAAAACGAAGTACACTGCTATAACAAGAAGAATAATGCCGACAATGATTTCAAGGGCGCGCATCCACATTTTAGCCATATTTGATTTCACCTCCTTTTTACTTGTTTTTTGTCTCTGATCTTTTGTCGCGAGTTTATTTATGTTTATCGATTCCGTTCCTGAAACGCTTCGATCTTCCGCACTGTTACGCGTTTTTAACGCAACTTCATCAGCTTAGCGTCTTTTGCAGCATCTTTAAACAGTGACTCGAACTAGGAACTAGTCCACAGCTTCTACGTATCTATAACAGCGTTACTGCGTCAAAGATGGATGTACCAAACCCCCTCATAGCGGTTTGCGCAAGACTTGTTTGCCAAGACCACTCAGGGCGGTATTGTTGAAGCGGCACACGTCAGTGATGTTGCTCCATTCTAAAGTGCTTTAAACAAACTAAGCCTTCAGTTTGGTAGCACTGCCCCAAAAGAGAAGGCGAATGCATGGACCCAAATACTCATAGGATAAAAAGAATAATCAAGTAGCTTGACTATACAAGGATAAATGTGATCTAATGGACACGATGGAAATCGAAAAAATCCGCAAAAAGCTACAAACGGATTGGGCCAACTGGACTGACGACACCGACGACCTTCAATGCGTCACCATATACAAAAAAGAGCTAATGGCTGCAATTCAGGTAATCAACGCTTATCTCGTTAACTATGATCTTAAGACGAGAATTGAAAAGGACCCTACCTCGAAGGCCTGTGAGTTTTGCGAGAAGACTTACAAGGGGGCTGAACCAGTCTGTAACACATGCCTATTAGACATGAAATTCCGACTCCGTAAGCTCAGCTGTTTGTTAAGCGAAGAGGATATGCGCAAGGTATATACTGAACCCATCGTTCTATGAATTAGCCTCATCACTAAGAAGAAGCTTTTTGCATTGCATTCTCGTTTTTAAGGCTTAAAAGCAGTGCGTTTGTTAATCTGTGTTACAGATGGTGTACGGAATTGTAGCAACGCACCCAGAAGATGCAAATGGCCTAGACAAGTAGATCAGACGTAACGCGTGGGATAAGCTGCAGAATGGTCGTAATGTGCGAATAGCTGCTTATAGCTATCATTCAATCGTAGTCCAGTTAGCTGTCAACACCTTCACGTTCGGTTTGCTCCAAGCGACGGACGAGCAGTGACACAAGCAGTCAAGAGGTAAGAGCCGTTTAAGCAGCCAGTTAGCGCGCGTGCTACGTGTTTTTAGGCATAGGTGACTCGGTGGTCGGAATGCACTCCTACGCTGAGTGTATCTCCACTCAAATGCGGAAAGGGCAGAAACGTTCATTTCAGGCAATGCATGGACCCAAATACTCATAGGATAAAAAGAATAATCAAGTAGCTTGACTATACAAGGATAAATGTGATCTAATGGACACGATGGAAATCGAAAAAATCCGCAAAAAGCTACAAACGGATTGGGCCAACTGGACTGACGACACCGACGACCTTCAATGCGTCACCATATACAAAAAAGAGCTAATGGCTGCAATTCAGGTAATCAACGCTTATCTCGTTAACTATGATCTTAAGACGAGAATTGAAAAGGACCCTACCTCGAAGGTCTGTGAGTTTTGCGAGAAAACGTACAATGGGGCGGAACCAGTCTGTAACACATGCCTATTAGACATGAAATTAAAACTCCGTAGGTTCAACTTTTTATTAAACGAAGAGGATATGCGCAAGGTATATGGTGAACTTTTAGATAGGTAGCTTAGTTCTCCTCAGAAACTACCGATCTTGCGTACATTCTCGTTTTTAAAGTCTAAAGCGGTACTTAACGCCATCTTGGTTACGGCTGGTATTTGGAGTTTCAGCTAAGCAAGCTGGTTATGCGATGGCTCGGACAAGGTTATAAGTATTTACGCTAGGTACCTGTAGGGCATTAATCAGGCAAAAAAGACTAATCGTTTCGTCTTAGTAATATATAGCAGCAGTAACGGCTTTTTCAATTCGGGTTTGTTTTATGATTAATAATCACTTCTGCGCATTAGTCCATAAAGTAGTCAAGCGCCTCGGGACAGCGGGTCGTCAATTTTTCGTAGAATCTGCGCGTGAGTTCTCGCGAACTTGTGTCGAGAGCGTGCTTATGCGCTTCGACCAGGGGGGCAGGAAGCTTTCTTTTACGCTTCATAATTGTAACGACAGTCTCAACAGATACATCCACCTCTTCAACCGAAGTCCAGTTGCTGTCTGTCATACTACCACGGTTAATACGTCTTCCTAGATAAGACCGCGTCTGCTTCATCTTGTGCCCTAAAGGCGTAGATCGACAGTCTCTTCTTGGTTTAGGGATTCAGCGGTGTCGGAACCGAAGGCTGCTAGTAGTGATGTCCAGTCGGACGACAGGTTGCTGGTTGAAAGGTCGCAGGCGATCTAGATAGGAACTCTTTAATCTCTGAGCGCGTTAGTGACAAGATGATTAGACCGATCTCTGCCGGTTGAAGGCGAGAGCCTGGTCAGAGTGGAGTAATGACGTCGATAATGGATTGTCGCGCCCGTAACGACGAATGCCTGAACATCAAAAGGAGACGCTCATGAACAAGGTTCTATCTGACGAAAACACGCTTGATAATGAAACAAAGGAACACATCGCAAACGCGCTGTGGATGAGTATATACGACGAAAACCGAATTCCAGCACACGTCGTCGAGAAGGCAAACGACCAGAAAAACAGCAGCGCTGCTTTTGGGAGTCGAATGCGCGCTTATTTGAGCTGGCTCCAAGCGCGACCACAATCTCACAACCCTAACTACGCGCCCCGCTACAAAAGACTAAAAGACTGCTGCACTCAACTGACGGCACATCAGGCGTACATAATCGCTTCCAAGTTTCTCGGCTTTAATTTTAGTCAGGGGTTTGAGCCCATACCAAAAGTGGCGGACCTGCAATTCCCTCGCGACCACCTGCCACAACTCAGAACGTCAGTTGGCTGGCATTTTTTCGTCGGCAGTTGTTGGGACGGGGCAGGTATCGAATATGGGGTGGAATGCATGTTCTTCCGAGTCGCCATGCTACCGCCACGCGTGGCCGCGGAGCTTGGTCTCAGTGACATAGAGAATCAAGCAATCGAACTGCAACTCGGCATAAGCGAAGCGGGTGGACGGCACTACCAGGCAGACCCAATCGTTGTCGCGGGCACAACCGGCCTGATTCGTTGCGGCCTTGATCCATTTCAATATGAGTTGGGAAAGAATCGCATTGCGAGTGCACGACCAGAGTCCTTCTGGCCGCTCACCATCCAAGCATGGGGTCTACAAAAGGGCGAAGAAGGGCCGATTGAACTCTCAATTGACCTCACGCTTAACACAGGCAAGGAATACCTGTTCCAAGGCGAAAACGGCTGTATGCCGTGTGTAGATGGCATGGGCACGCTCTATTACTCTATCCCCAATATCACATTAGCAAAAGGCAGCGCGATAGGTCTTGGTTCCAAGACGATCTCGCTTGAGAAGGGGGTGTTCTGGTTTGATCACCAGTGGGGCTTCTTGTTTGGCAATCCGCGCTCTGCCGTCTTGCGTGCTGCAAATAATATTAAGAAACCCGATCCGCCTGGCTGGGATTGGTTTATGGCGCAGTTTAACGATGATCGCCAGCTGACGATGTTTGCTCAGCACCGCAGCACGTACTCCCCTTACTACTTTCAGACCGGACCGACGCCACCTGGAACGATGCGGGTTGACACGTCGGGACTATACATGAACGAGCGCAAAGAGCTGATAAACACGTGGGGGGCGCTGACGATCCGTGACTGGGTCAGAGGTGAGCAATCGCCAAATCCCGCGTTATATCCGGTGACGCATACGTGGCACCCTAACAAGTGGGAATTTGCGTTTGATGACAATTTGCCAGAAGACATTCGCACCTTTGCTCTGATCCCGATCGTCGATTCCGGCCAAACGAACTTCTTTGCCAACGGCTCTGAATATTCCGAAGGCGCGGTTTATGTGCGCGGGAGCGACGATGCCGATATCGGTCGCGGATTCGCCGAGTCGGTGCAGTATGCCGATACGACTAACACGATGTTTGCGATAGCTGGCGTCACCGATGTACATTTGCAGCGGATGATCCGAGAAACGTCAAGCTCCTTGCCACGCCGTTTTTGGAGCTCTCTATACGTTTTGACGCACCGACGTCAGCTGAATGCCGTGCTGGCCTCGCAAAAGGGACTTCAGTTCTTCGCAAAGCCAAGCTCCCAAACACACACGCCACGGCATTGATCACGACGAAACAAAGCTCAGAGATCAGCGAGTTTGAACGGTACGCTTGCAGAGGATGATACGCGTGCAGTACACTTGCTTAGCGCGGAATGAGGGCCAACTTTAATAACTTCATATAAATATTATTGAATAATTATATTAAATATGAGAACAATTACATGGCATGCTAATGGGGCAATACCTCGGTGGGGGCGTTGCGTGCAGGTCTGCCTGCGCGATTGCCTGGTTTCCTTACACCTGCCTGCTTTTTGTTGGATTCACCTCTCTAGCTACAAGGCAAGGTTAAACGGCCGCGCCCCTCTTTATCCCCATTAGCCCTCCCTTTCAAATCAGCAACGAAGCGTTTTTTGCTAATGATTATTGTTCGTGCATCGTCAATTAGTTGTAGTTGCTCTGCGCTGAGCGTTCTTTTTAGTTCAGTTTAAGCCGTGACTGAAGCGTAAAACATGTTTTTTTTAATAGAGAGAAACAATGGGCGTATGCCACGTGTTGCGCCAAGCCAGCTTTGACCCGAGGGTTCGGTGGCCCAATACGGCTCATAAGAACGTGGTAACGATGAGCGCTACGCTTAACCCGATCAAGATAACGGCCATCGTCCACGTAAAGTAATTGTAGAACCTCGAGTTGACGTGGTCTCCCATCACCCGTTTATCATTAATGATAACGAGCATGAATATCAGAACGACAGGCAGAAGAATCCCGTTGACGACTTGAGAAAAGTACAGTATAGAGAGTAAGGGGGCGTTCGGGAGCATTATTACGAGCGCGCTCACCACGATAATCCCTAGATATAGGCCGTGAAATACGGGCGCCTCACGGAAACTCTTCGAGACGCCCGCTTCGAGACCCAAGCCTTCGCTAACGACGTACGCCGTGGAAAGCGGCAAGATGCTGGCAGCGAACAGGGAAGCGTTGAGAAGGCCAAACGCGAAGAGGATGCTCGCATATTGTCCCGCTAACGGGAGCAACGCGGCAGAGATATCGGCGACGCTGTTGACCTGGATTCCATTTGTATAGATTGTTGCCGCGCACATCACCACGATGAAAAAAGCGACGACATTGACTATGATCGCACCGGTGAAGGCATCGATTCGCGAATAGATAAGATCCCTCACCGGGACGCCTTTTTCGACGATCGAAGCCTGAATGTAAAACTGCATCCACGGAGCGATCGTCGTTCCGACTAGGCCGACGACCATGGCTAAGTACGCTTGGGTGAAGCTAAGCTGGGGCACTGCGACGGACAACGCGGCTTGGTGCCAGTCGGGATGCGCTAGCAGTCCCGATAGTATGTACGAGACGTAGAGCAATGACGCCAGGAGGAATACCTTCTCCACGCTTTTATAGCTCCCTTTGACGACGAGTCCCCACACAAACAACGCCGCTAACGGGAGCGCAATCAAGCGCGGAACGCCAAATATTCCCGCGCTCACTGCTATGCCAGAGAACTCTGCAAGGGTATTTCCGAAATTCGCCAACAGCAGCGCAAACATCAACAGGAAAGTGATCCGCACGCCTGCTCGTTCCCGAATGAGGCTGGCAAGGCCTTTCCCTGAGACGACTCCCATTCGCACGCCCATCTCTTGAACGATAGCGAGCGCTATCGTGATTGGGATGAACGTCCAGAGCAGGACGTAGCCAAACTGGGAGCCAGCGAGCGAATACGTGGTAATGCCGCCCGCGTCATTATCGACACTTGCGGTGATAATGCCAGGGCCCATTATCGACAGAAATATAATAATTCTGGTTAGCGTGGGCCCCCTAAGATGCCGAAGGAAGATATTGTAGTCCATGTGTTGGCCTCATCATCAGCCAAACATCTTGGGCACCTTCTTCTTCCACGCAGTGGGCAAAACAATGTCAATCGCATCGTCCACAGTAACGATGCCTTTAAGCTTGGTCTCCTTTTCGACTACGGGGAGCGCAAGTAAGTTATACTTCGCAATTTTTCGAGCGACCTCGTGTTGATCCTCTCTGACGTCTGCAGTAATAAGATCGGTATGCATGAGCGCGGCGAGCTTCGTGTCAGCGGGCGTCGTCAGGATCTCGCGAAGCGAGGTGACGCCGACGAGATCGTTGCTATTCGACGTGACGTAGATATAATAGATTGATTCCACCGATTTAGCGGCTTTCCGGACCTCTCCAAGTGCCTGCTCGACGGTCTGCTCTTTGTTCACCGCGATAAACTCATTTGTCATTATGCCGCCGGCCGTGTCTTCTGGATACTCGAGGAGCTCTTTTATGTCCTCCGATTCGTCCGGCTCCATGAGGTCCAAGATGGCCTCAGCGCGATCAGCGGGAAGGTCGCCAAGGAGGTCTGCTGCATCGTCTGGCGACATCTCTTCCAAAATGTCAGCGGCGCGCTCAGCGTCCATCCCCTCTATGAGCGAGACTTGCCGTTCTTCGCTTGTCTCTTCGAGCGTATCGGCGGCCGCCTCTTCATCGAGACAGTTGATGAGCGTCAAACCCTCCTGAATATTGAGCTGATCGACGATTTCGGCGATATCGGCGGGGTGGAGCTTCGTTACGTTGTATTTGGGGACGGTCAACTTCACGCTCATTGGGTCAATTCGTATCGAGTCGACGTCCGTCCAAGCGATGTAGTTCTCTTCGGGGTGAATCCCGACGCGCTCCGCCATTCGTTCGATCCCAAGCCGCCGCAAGAGCCCTGTAACGCCGATATCTACGCCGATAAGGCGGTAAGAACCGTTCGTGCGGGCGAGCTGCAGGTCGTTCACGCGGCGCAGCTTCTTTCCCTCAACGTCAACCACCTGTCGGTCGAGCACATCGGAAGCGAGAAGGACCTCGTGCTCCTCTTTTTCGTACGTTGCGACGTCATCAGCCGCCACTTTCAGTCTCATGCCCTTTTCTAAGCGTTCAACTTGCTCCGACGGGATGGCGACAGTGTTGCCTTTTGCCGTACGGACACTAAGTGCTTTGACCTTCGGGTAGGGGCGATCGGCTGAAACGATAACGTCAACAAGTTTTCCGACCGTTTTTCCCGCGTTGTCAGCTACTGGCTTTTTTATTATCTCGCTTAGAAAGGGCATCGATCTCTCCTCCGTTACTCTATTAGTGGGACTATCTCCTCCTTCACGCGCTCCATGACGATCATCTCGGTCAGATCATCGACGCCGTCAATCGAGCGTATCTTACTGTTAATGACGTGATTGAGCTCCTCCATATCGTGAGCCCAGAGTTTTATCAGAAGATCATACTCTCCTGACACGCTGTACACCTCTGAAACTTCTTCGAGCTTCGAGAGCGCGATTTTCACCGCGCTGTGCTTTTCGGTCTCCGTCTGGATGATGATAATCGCGGTCATTTCAAGGCCCACCGTTTGGGGGTCGAGGATCACCGTGTATCCCTTGATCACCGCTCGTTCAAGCCGCTTGAGCCGGTGAGAGATGGTCGCATCGGGCACATCGATCTCCTGTGACATCTTCGATATCGTGATCCGTGCATTCTTCATGAGGGAGTGAAGGATCGCTAAATCCGTCTCATCCATCTCAGAGTCAACGTCTTCCGTCATAGGTAAAGTTGAGAGTATCACTCAACATTTATATGATTTTCGGAAGAATACTAAAAAAAATAGCACTATGTTGGAAAATAACTAATAATTGCGAACGATTTGAGGAAATAGCTGATTCTTTAAAGTATTTAGGGGCGCACATTGCGGGGTTTAGCGCTTGGCTCCGAGAACTACCTAACTATGTGCCTATTCAGGAGGTGCGGTAATCTGCTTAACGACGAAAAAGAGAAGGCGGTGATGCACGTCGAGCTTCACAGCCCCGAAAAAGATACTTCGCAGCTCGCACCGGTCAAAGCTCGTTGCGCTCGAGCCGTACTCGCCAATCCTGCACCCATGCCGTATTCATTCGCACGAGCCGTTTCTTTTTGAGATTTTCTCTCATTATCCAGCGTATGTCCTTGTCTCTCGTCGAAAACCAGTGTTCCATCGTAGACATCCCAGCATCGGGATTCGCAGCAACCGCCACACTCCAGCAGTATCCCATACTCTTTCTTAGGGCTTTGAAATCGTCCGTTTTGCGATTTTTCGCACCTAGAATCGATGTGGTTATTCGATCCAGAATGAGGAGCGTCTCTTTCGAGTGTTCGGTTTGCTTCAGCAGCCTGGGTTCGCATAAAGCAGCAGCAGCGGCCCGCATCTCAAGGAAGGTGCCTCGGCTCCACCGGTCCATCTCGTTGAGGAGTCTCTCCATATCTGCATCCCCGAGGCGTTGGAGAGCCATTGCTACGCCTTCGCGCACGCGCCAGCGTGAATCAGAAGCAGATGTTCGGAGTACTTCAAGGGCGCCGGAATTACCCTGCGCGAGAAGTTGTCCCATGCCCACTGCGCCGCATACAGCCAGAAACTCGAGCTGTGAATTGCGCGGCGCAACCCTTTCATCGAACGCCAGAAAGTGTTTGAACTGGGCTTCAGTCCCTTCGTCAGCAACCACGTTGACTAGCTCAAGATTTGCGCGCGGGCCGGGCAATCTTGACTCTTTCAGCAAGAAGCTGTCCCACTCGGCTAGCGTTCGCAGAGTCTTGCGATAGTACTCGGTGTTGCTCATGTCGCTTTCTCGTTCAAGAATTGCGGAAAGCGTCTACTAATAGTCAGCGGTAAACCACAAAGAAAGAGCCACTCACTTGATAACTGTAGGCGTTGTATTTGTGGAGACTGCCGCAAGTGACACAGACCAGGCGATCGGTCGCATTACAGCGGCGCGAGAATTGGCATA
>JBAXDW010000009.1:0-17897 GCA_037140755.1 Methanobacteriota archaeon | reverse complement strand
AACTCGTATTGTAGTCACTTTTCAGATTGCCTAAGACGCGAGCAAGTTCGTCGTTTGTATCGTTTCTTGCGAGACCCATCAAGTTTCAACTACATGCAGTATTTTCTTGTTGCTGTGAAGTTCCTCTGCTGCGCACTCAGCTCAGCGCGACGACAACTTCTTCGTAGACTTGTATTAGGAGCGTCATACTCAACGTGTATCCGCACATCTGGTTTTGCATAACCTACTATGTATCGTTAGAGCTTAGTTGAGCTAGGTGCGCATGCCTCAACGATCTCGTCGATCTTAGCTGCCATTATGAAATCGTTTTCAGATAAGCCACCAATATTGTGGGTAGTGAGGCTAACCTTTACGTAGTTGTAGGAAACGAAGACGTCTGGATGGTGGCCTTCTTCTTCTGCTAGCTCCGCCACTTTGTTTATAAAGCGCATTGATTCGACGAAGTCTTTAAATCTGTAACTTCGCACGATTTTCTTAACCTCGTCATCTGGGTTCCACTTAGGAACCATGGGCAATAGGCCCTGAACAGTCTCAAGATCAAAAGGTTGCGTGCCGACCTCGCACGGAACGCAGTGTTTTTCTGTCAAGCGGGAAGTATTTTTAGTGTTAGTGTTGCTCATTTTCAACCCCTTAAGTTTTGCTCCTCGTAGCGTTTAAGTCTATTGGAGAAAGCAGTGGGGCCCCCCCTCAGTTACAGATGAAAAAAATGCGACCCAGATCGCCTTCGCACGATTCGATATGCGGGGGGTGCGATTTGAACGCACGAACTCCTACGAGAATAGGCCCTGAACCTATCGCCTTTGACCTGGCTTGGCAACCCCCGCGCTTTTCGCAGCCAACTTTGTGATTTGTGGCGTGATATATACATATTTCTACCAGTCGCCTAAAACTACGCGGCAATTTGACATACAAGGCTAAGTTTGAGAAGGCTACTCACATAATCCCGCCATCGTTTTTTGAATCCTTCGAAGTGCCCGAACTGAATGATTAGCACAAGCCCAGTTATAAGCGCAATCTTTCTGAGCAGTGGCATTGACGTCCACGCTAAGTCTTTGTACACGTTTAGATAGGGTAACACATCTGTCTTGTCTGGGAGCTTGAATTGGCCATTTTCAGCGAAGGCAACCTGAGTTGTTTCGTACTGCTCAGTAAAGTTGGTTTGCAGTTTGCCGTCGTAGTCAACCCAGAAATGCACAGGAGAGACTTTGACTGTGTGCGGAATCTGTTTCGCTTCAAGCAAGCTTGCAAGTAGGACGGCTTTCGATTTACAGTCTCCTAGCTGTGCTTTGAGAACGTCACTGGGGGTGGGAAGGTACCAAACGGCGCCGTAGGCTTGAAAATCGTAGGCATACTGAATGTGACTATCAACATACCGTTCGATCGCTGTAGCGTTTGCCGGGAGCGAATCTGCTACGAGCTGCACGTCATTTGTTGGCCGTGTCGGCATTTCGAAGAAACGGTAGACGTTAAGTGGCAGCAATGCAGGGTTGGGGAAAAGGATAAGTAGAATCCAAATCGTAGCTACCGCTTTTTTGTGACGTAAAATTCGATTAACGTTCAAGTTCCGGCTGGACACTACTACCTTTATGTACGATATTCAATTTATTTAAGACTGCATCTCCTGATTGGCAAAGCTTAGGGAAAAAGCGTCACTATGGAAATCGTCATTTTAAGATTGGGTCACAGAATTGAGCGCGATCGACGCATTACAACGCACGTAGGCCTATGTTCGAGAGCTTTAGGAGCCCAAGGAATGCTTCTTGCAGCTTCCGACCGCTCGGTGGTCTTTACAGTCCGTGACGTCGTGGAACGCTGGGGTGGCAACTTCTGGATTCGAGACCAGGTAAACTGGAGGCAAGAGATTGCGAAATGGAAACATGACCAGGGGACTGTAGTGCACTTAACGATGTACGGACAGAACCTGCCAAATGTCATTAATCGCTTTGAAACTGAGAGGCTTATGGTCGTTGTAGGGGCTGAAAAGGTGCCCCCAGATCTATTCAGACTCGCTGACTACAACGTAGCGATTACTAACCAACCTCACTCAGAGATTGCAGCGTTAAGCATCTTCCTAGATCGCGTGCAGAGCGGTCGAGAACTCACGGCAGATTTTTCGGGTAGAACTAGGATTGTCGGGAACATTAATGAAAAGGTAGGTGTTGAGCGCTCTGAGCCGATCAACTAGCACTTCCAGTCACCGCGGCGAACCTCTGCGAGTTTTGATTGTCGGATACAACACAAGACACATTACGTGCTCTGCTAAACGGGCAGGGTTTTACGTTGAGTCCGTAAGCCATTATGAAGACAGTGACTTGATTAAGTGTGGCGATGTCACGCGTTTCATCAGAGATGAATTTCCTGGAATAATTACCGACGCGGATTATTCAGGTGTGAAAGCGCTCGCGAGGGGCCTTGCCTACGATCACGCGATATTGGCCTCTGGGTTTGAGACGCTTGATATCCCGCGGATAACGGGGAATTCTCCGTCACTTTCGAGCTTCATCGATGACAAAGACCGTCTGAGGGACAAACTTCAATCTTTAGGCTATCCTGTCCCGGAGCATTTTGACTTAGAAGATAATTTGTCTTTTCCTGTCATTCTGAAACCTAAACGAGGAGCAGGTGGATTCAGGAACGTTCTTGTGAGGGACAAACAACACTTGCAGAGGAGTATTGAGCAGTATCACGAGGACGGCTGGGATGATTTTTTACTCGAGGAATATGTCCGAGGTATTGATGCGAGTGCGTCGGTGTTGTCGACCGGAAAGCAGGCGCGCACGATAGCAATTAACGAACAGCTCATTGGCCTAAAGAATCTGGGACCGATGCGACGATTTAGCTTTTGTGGCAGTTTGACTCCGTTAAGAACAAGTTATGTAAATGAAATCGAGGAAATTTCAAACTCAATAGCAGCCGATTTTGGTTTAGTCGGGACGAATGGTATCGATTTCATTATTGGTGCAAACGGTCCAATCGTAATCGAGATCAACCCGCGGTTTCAAGGAACACTCGATACGATAGAAGGGGCACTTGGCATCAACCTCGTTGAGGCGCATATTAAAAGCTGCCAGGGTGAACTAATCCCCCACGTGAGGTATAGTAGATTTGCATGCCGCATGATCTATTTCGCAGAGTCCGACTTTTCCGTAAAAAAGACCTGCAACAACGTGAATTATATGGATGTCCCTCGAAAAGGGACCTATATCGAACGCTCAAAACCAGTCATATCTGCGATAGGATATGGTAAATCGAGAGATTGCTCGTTCAATAACGCGTTGTATTACATAGAAACAGCAAAAAAAGTATACCAGAGTTGAGTGGCACAACTCGGAGCTTCTAGCTCACGTATACCCTCATCAGGTATAAGACACTTTAACGACACAAAATAGAATAATGGTTACTGATGTTGCAGTTCGGGGCTATCTGAAGAATCTCGTTGGAGACGACGGCTTAGAAATGATTGAACGCGCGTCTATCAATGAGCTGACCGACGAAAAAATCGCGCAAGAAACAGACACGAACCTAAACACGGTGAGGCGTACACTGTATATCTTATATGAAAATCGACTAGCAAACTACCGACGTGAAAGAGACAAGGACAGTGGATGGCTCACGTATCTCTGGAAAGTCGATCTAAGTGATATCGCGCGTAACATGGACGAAGAAGCGCAAAAGCTTATTCGAAGACTTAACACACGTTTAGATTTTGAAGGGCAAAACGTTTGCTATACGTGCGAAAACGGCTGTAGTCGTTTTCCATTTGAGAACGCAAGTGACTATGATTTCGTCTGTCCCGTATGCAAGGCCGGGCTTGATTTTCAGGACAGTTCGATTTTAGTCGAAGCAATGAGACAAAAACTGGAAGCACTCAGCATTGCCTTCGAATAACCCCCCCACTTACCAAGGAGCGATACAGCTTCTCAAGGACAGTGGCTGCAGCGACAGACTCATACGGCACGTTAAAGCTGTTTCTCAATACGCTGTGGAAGTTGCCAAAATGAGAGGAGATGCTGACGTAGCGCTTGTTAGAATCGGAGGACTTTTACACGATATCGGAAGGTGCAAAACGAACAACATCAAACACGGCGTCGCTGGTGGAAAGCTTCTACGCGGCTACGGAGTAGACGAACGCGTCGTCCAAATCGCTGAGAAACACGTTGGAGCCGGGATAACGGCAGAAGAAGCAACAAGATTGTCTCTCCCTCCAGGAGATTACATGCCGGAGACGATCGAGCAGAAGATCGTAGCAGCTGTCGATAATCTCATTGAAGGTTCGCGGAGAATCAGTGTTGAGAAGGCAGAAGCGGACTTCCGGGCTAAGCTAGACGGAAACCCAGCAGCACTTCGAGTAAGAAGCCTTCACGACGAAGTTTTTGGCAGCAACAATCGTTCTTCGAGCCGACGTCTGGACAGCTACCGTCAATGAGAACGCTTCACCTTATGCAGCTCGTTTGCGGACAAGCAAATAAGGTGAGCCGATCCTTTGAGGCAATACTGCATAATGACCTTAGTGGATTACACGTCGCGCATTCTCTCAAGCTCACGAAATGGATATCGGTGACGTTATCTGGACCTGATGAGGAATTTGCAGCTGGCCTGCTAGCGAAGAAATACGGTGAGTTGCACGAAGTTCAACGAGGCGATATTATCCGCGCTTGGCTGATGGAGGTCAATGATGAGGGCGTCACTCTCGACGCCTGCTGCAAACGTGTCTTGGTTCCCGTAAGTCGGCTCAAACCGTTAGGGCGGGGTACTGCTCCGCAAGTCGCCTCGAGATTCGGCCTAATTCAGTGTATGCCGCTCGAGGTGAGAATCGTCGAAGAAAATGATGCGGAGTTCACTAAAAACCAAATCGATACCCTCTGGCGGTGGAAAAAAGGGACTGATCGGATCAACGTCAATAATGCGACTCGCGCGCAGATTCACGCGGTGCTCAAGCGGAGCGGTCACGCGCGAGATGTTTACGCTATTGAGAGGCTTGGCATCTTGGAGCACTCCATTGTGTGTAAACAGGGAACTGACGCGCCAGGCCTTATCCCGAGAATAGGCCCCTTCTTGGATTCGGAGCTAGGTTGCATTAGGGGGGCCCTCAGTGCGCGGTAACCTATTCTTGTGACGAGGCTCGTAATAACGAGCACTCGTTTAAAAGATCGAAACCCCTTTCACACTCGTAAGCTGGAGTAGTTTATCAATAAGCGTACCGGGAATACGTGTGTCGCAGATAATTGTCAGCTTAGGGTCATCAATGAGGTAAGAATCGTCAGTCACAGCTTGCCTAACGCGCATGCCACATGCTGCTACAGTTTGCGCCACCTCCTCGATAATGCCTATTTGTGAAGCGTCTCTTGGCGTAATGACTATGACGCCAAGTCCCAAAACGGGTGCGACATCGCGGAGAAAAACGAACGTTTTTATGTTCGAAAAAAATTCCTTGAGCATTTCGTCGCTCAAAATTGTGGCAGTCGTCTCGTCGACCGCGCGTCGATCAACCTTTGCCTCGCGTGCAATCTCTGTGTCAGGGATTCGAATAGAGCCTGAGACAACCGCTCCAGCGCTGCTTACTTGGAACCCGTGCTCAAGCAAAACCACTGCGACCCGCTCTTGAGCGGGAAATTTGGCAAACCGGGCGAGTACTTCGCTCCACATGTCTGGCGATTCTCTAAAGGTTTTTAGCTTGTACAGTCATGGATGATACATACAAGAAGTTTGCGCAGACCATGCGACTGGATACGTATCTCGTTCGTGAAAAGCTTATTGCATCTCGCTCTCGAGCACAAAGGGCGATCAAGAGCAGGTTTGTCACAGTTGACGGCAGACTTATTTTAAAGCCTTCGTTTGACGTGACGCGCCTCCAAATCGTGACAGTCGCCGCCGATGTCGACAAGCCAGCTGGTTATTGGAAATTGAAAGATATCCAAGGGGCCTTTGAACTTATAAAGACTGGGGACATCGTGTTAGATATCGGCGCTAGCGCAGGCGGTTTTTTGTTGTACGCGGCGGAGCTTGCCGGAAGGGTTTATGCAGTAGAGTTTAGTTCGTCTTTCAAGCGGTTCCTAGACGCTGTCGTAGAATGCTATCCAGACAAAGTCCACATAACTTACGCTGACGCATTTTCTTTCGATTTTAAGAGTCTTGGGGTGGACTTTGACGTCATTTTGAATGACGTTACCGCAGCACCGAACGCCGCACTTGAGCTTCTCGCAAAGTCTTCTGCGGTGCTCAAGATGGGGGGGCGTGTTTTGCAGGTTCTGAAAGGCAAAGCAAAGGAAAGAGCCGTTGAGGATTTTAAGACACGATTTGAGGGGCGTGGATTTAAAACGCTTAGAGTTATGACAGGTCAAAAAGACGAGATTTATGTTATCGCTGAGAAGGAGATGGATGAGACAAACGCCGAGGAAGGGATTTGAACCCCTGCGAGGCGAAAGCCTCACCAGCTGTCTGATTCCGAGACCTCCAGGCTGGCGCCGTAGTCCACTTGGCTACCTCGGCACGTTAGATGCGCCAGCCGGGATTCGAACCCGGGTTTGAGGCTTGGCAAGCCTCAGTGATAACCACTACACTACCAGCGCAAAAATCGAGCATGCGATCATGCAAGCGTATCTATATAAAAGTTATTAGCGCGACAGCAGGGGATTTCGCGGTGGTTTGGCGAAGGAGAGCTCGTCGTTGCCGTGGGTCACTTCTAGCTGAGGTAACTGATACCTTCGAGTTTAAACTTCAACTTATATACAATAGCCTCAATGTCGAAAATCGAGGTGGGCGTATCTTCGTAGGCGATGTCGATGGTTGCGTTGCTACTACCTATCTCCACGCTTGCTAGTCCTTGCTTATTTGAAAATCGTTACTGAACGATTCTGCGCTCGTCCGCATACTGAGTTACGTAATTTTCAGTCGTATTATCTTGAGGTACCCGCGCCAAAGAATCACGCTCCTTTGTAAAATGCAGCCGTCTGGCGCCTCTGCACATTCCCGAGCAAGTCTTTTTTGAGTCATCGTCAACTGGCGATCGCAAAGTATATGCGGCGAATTCGTTTAGGGGACGTTATGCAATATGAAATTTATTATAAACCCACGTACAGCCTCGCAGAAGTCAGGCTTTCAGATGGTGAGAGTATTCAAGCCGAAAGGCGATCCATGGCCTATATGAGCGCGAACTTCAAAGTGAGCACCGGAATTAAGGGCGGAGTCCTCCGAGGGCTTAAAAGAACCGTACTCGGTGGCGAAGACATTTTCCTTAACACTTTTGTGGCGCAAGGCAACGCGATCGTCGGTCTCGCTCCGCCCTACGTAGGAGACATCGCGTATAGAGAGATACAGGATGAAACGCTTTTGGTTCAAGGTGACAGCTTTTTGGCTGGTTCGGAGGGTTTGGATCTGGATACGAAGTGGGGAGGGGTCAAAGGGTTCTTGTCCCAGGCGGGGCTCTTTTTCGTCAAAATCTCCCAGCCAGGCTACGTGTTCTTGTCGAGCTTTGGGGCCATTCAAGAACGACGAATCGACGGACGGTTTCGTGTCGATACCGGGCATATTGTTGGTTTTACCGACGGCCTCGATTGGAAAATCGGGACTTTCGGAGGCGTTAAATCAACGGTCCTAGGTGGCGAGGTGTTAGTCACGGAGTTTAACGGCCAGGGAACGGTTTTTATCCAAAGCCGGAGTGAAAAAATGTTCGTCGACTGGTTAGTTCCGCTATTGCCTGAACAAGAGAAAAAGTGAGGGCGCTCACTAGCGCTATTAGTTAGAAGAAATGCCCCAGCCCGGATTTGAACCGGGGACAACCAGATCTTCAGTCTGGCGCTCTCCCAGGCTGAGCTACTGGAGCGTCACTGCATGTGAGTCCCGCCTCCCCGATTTGAACGGGGGACATGTCGGTCTACAGCCGACCACTCTGCCAGACTGAGTTAAGGCGGGTAACGACAGTATTGCTGTCGTTATTACTTATTCTTTACTGTGTTCAGCTAAGGACCGTAAAAGTGCTGTACGCTTCTAATTTTAGATAGCTTGAAGTTGGTGAATCTTGTGGTCCACGATCAAAGTGGCGGAATTTTAATCTTTTTTGTTTTTATGAAAAAGTTATAACGCAAGCTTAATAAAGTAGGAAGGTGAATCAAAGTCAGACATAGAACTGACATGCGTCTGACAATTGGCAGCTTTTTGTGGTCTCACAGGCAGACAGAAGTCAGCTTTCCGGCTGACGCCACAAGAGTTCCCAGATAATTGCTATGGAGCGAATCACCCTGAGATTACCGAAACAACAGCTTGAACTAATCGACAAACTGGTGATAGCAGGAGAATTTCCTTCGAAGAGCGAAGCAATACGAGCAGCTGTTAGGGACTTGGTTGATACCCATTACGAGAAGCTCCTCAGCAGAAAGGAACGAAGTGCGGTTTTGATTTAGTAGAGGTGACGGTACATATGCAAAGTATTGTAGAAGAGGCTTTGCGGCGATGTGAAATAGAAAAGCAGCGACCCCAGATGCTTCAAGGTGACGACGAAGATGAATTTGGAGCCCCCCGAATACTCATTGTAGGCTGTGGCGGGGCTGGCAACAATACGATCAACCGACTATACAATATGGGGGTCGAAGGAGCAGAAACGATCGCGCTCAACACTGACAAACAGCATCTAGACATGATCGAGTCGGATATCAAGGTCTTGGTGGGCAAATCGATAACCAAGGGTTTAGGCGCGGGCGGCGACCCAGAGGTTGGACGATGTGCGACCGAGCTAGGTCGGAGAACGCTGGAAACGCTCCTAAAAGACACCGATCTTGTGTTCGTCACAGCCGGGATGGGGGGCGGAACAGGCACCGGCGCTGCTCCGATTGTCGCACAGATCGCAAAAGCTAATGGCGCTATCGTGGTAGCGATGGTGTCAACCCCGTTCAACGTGGAACGCGCGCGATTAATCAAGGCGGAGGAAGGGCTTGAAGACTTACGGAGAGATGCCGATACGGTGATTGTTCTTGACAATAATCGTCTTCTCGATTACGTGCCAAACTTGCCGATTGACCACGCATTTTCAGTTATGGATCAGATCATAGCAGAGACTGTAAAAGGGATCTCTGAAACGATCACACAACCATCGCTTATAAACCTTGACTACGCAGACGTCAGAACCATAATGAACAGCGGTGGAGTCGCCGCTATGCTAGTCGGCGAGTCGGGGAGCCAAGACAAGGCACGAGACGTAGTCCGTGAGGCATTCAACCATCCATTGCTCGAAGTGGACTTCCGCGGTGCAAAAGGAGCGTTGATCCACATTACAGGTGGACCTGACTTAACGCTAAAGGAGGCCGAAGAGATCTCTAAGGCGCTCACTTCACAGTTGGATCCCAACGCAAACGTCATCTGGGGGGCTCGTGTTCAGGAAGGCTACGGGGGCCGCGTGCGAGTCATGTCTATCGTGACGGGCGTCCAATCTGCCCAAGTCTTAGGGCCGACCAACGGCGAGCTTTTCAAGTTTCAAAGTGCGAAAAACGGTTCTGGTAGCGTTAAAAAGGGAACAAGCATCAGAGACTATAGTCGTGACCTCGAATATGGCGAAATTGACAACATTTTGTAAGAGGGATTAAATAGGGCGCTGGCAATGTAAGGCGCAGATCTACTCTCACGATCCCCTGTCTTGACTTTTCGACAGCAACTTGTCTAGGATGTAGCAACTCTGGCAAAGAGCCCCTACTGCGGGTTCGCTGCATCGTGCGCATTGACCGAGCTCAAACGGCAGCCGATTCGTCAACTGCAAAACCCTTTCAACACCCCTGACGAGCGCGTACTTTGTTCCTGGGTGCTTAAGTTCCAACTCGTTAAGCACGTCGCGCACCTCGGCTCTAAAAACCCCAGCGGAAAACCTGCACTCGTCGAGATTGATTGGAATGTCCTTAAGAATAGCGTAGAGCGCCACTTCTTTTTCGGGGACATATTTGAGCGGTTTTACGCGCCGTACGAGTCCTTCTTTGGCTGGATGATCGAGCCGGAGTAGCCGGTCGATATCTCCGCGCAGGTAGTTCATTTGTACGGTCTGTGCTTCATCATCGAGATTATGCCCTGTGGCAAGCGTCGAGGCGCCGACCGCCTTTGCTAGGCGGTTGAGAAGTGATCGCCGGAGGATGCCGCAAACGGTGCATGGTCGTTCTTTCACCTGATCAATTCTGACGCCAAAATGCTGCTCAAACGATGCCACCTCCCATCTTACGCCGAGCTCTGCAACAAGTATTGCAGCCGATTTGAGTGCGTTCTCGCGATATCCAGTAATGCCCTCATCGATGCTAATTGCTACTATATCAACGCCACGATGGGAAAAAAGGTCGTTGAGCACGCTCAACGCGACGGCGCTGTCCTTCCCGCCGCTGAATGCAATTGCTAAAGTCCCTTCTATCCTCTTCTTTCGTACCTCTCTTTTGATCTTCTTTTCGACGTCAGCGAAGAAGTGTGTCTTGCACAGGTGAAGCCCCGAATACTTCTGAAATAGAACCGCAGGCGCGCTACATTTATCGCACTTCATCTCGCACTTAGTCTCCGGATAAATACTAATAAAGTGTTCTATCGCTCGTGACGCAAAATCTCGAGTTAGAATAGTGAACTGTAAAGATGCTACAGGATATTGCACGTGAGTTTAGGAATCTAGAGCGGTACGATTTCCGGGTGTTACACGGCGTCGAGACCGCAATGCGTTTTTTTGATTGGGTTCCCGTTGACAATCTGCCCAACTATGCCCGACTACCACTCGAAGAGGTGGCTTACCGAATCGGACGGCTTTCCAAACATAAGCTCGTTCAACGGAAAACAACCCACTATGTCGGCTACAAACTTACCTTTACAGGGTATGATGCCCTCGGAATTAATGAGCTTGTTCGGCATAATGTGATAGAATCCCTCGGATCGAAAGTGGGTGTTGGGAAGGAGTCTGATATCTACGACGCAGAGCGCGAAAATGGTGAGATCGTTATTGTGAAATTCCATCGAGAGGGCACAACGTTTCGACACGTGAAACGCTCACGGGGCTACTTTGGCCAGGCTGAACGATGCTCGTGGATGCTTGCTTCAAGGCTCGCGGCTGAAAGAGAATATGAGGCCTTAACCAGCCTCTACGAGAGCGTTATTGTCCCAAAGCCGATTGCGCACAATCGACACGTTATCGTGATGGGCCTCATTAACGGACGTGAAATAGGCAGTACAACGCTTGGGGATCCCGTCAATGTATTTGACAAAATTATGCTACAGATCAAAGCTGCATATGACCGTGGCGTCGTGCACGCCGACTTGAGTGAGTACAATGTGATCGTATGCGCCGACGGAGAAGTTGTGCTAATTGATTGGCCGCAATGGGTACCCTCGTCACATCCCAACGCAAATGAGCTGCTCCATAGAGACGTAGGCAATATATCATCCTATTTTTCGAGAAAATATCAAGTAACAAAACGAACAGAAGATCTTGTGGCATACATAAAACAACGCGGAGAGGGCTACAAAACATCTTAAACGTTACCAAGATCTGACTTGAGACGCGTTGGAGGTGCGGCACAATTTCTAACACTCGGCAGAACGGTCGACCTCGACTCCCGACAAAGAGGACGTACACGATTGTCGGTGTAGATCCTGGAACAACCACTGCGTTTGCCGTTTTGGATTTGAAAGGCCGGATCATTAGCATTGCGAGCTCACGATCTTGGGGTTTTTCTGAACTAGTTGGGATGCTCATCGAGTTGGGGCACCCTATCATGATCGCTACGGATAAAAATCCCACCCCCGGAACGGTTGAACGAATAAAGCGTGCATTCAACGCCATTTTGTACACGCCTGTTTCATCGCTCTCAGTCGAACAGAAGCTACGCGATACGAAGCGCTGTGCTTATGCAAACGAACACGAACGTGATGCGCTTGCTGCGGCACTCGACGCGGCCAGAAGCGTCAAAAATAAGCTCGAAAACGTGGAGAGGAAAGCTCCTTCTGACGTCGGAGTTGAAGAACTCCAGATGCTCGTTTTGCGCGGACATACGGTTGACTCTGCTATCAATCTGCTCAAAAAGCCTCTGGCGACAATCGATAATCGTGTGCAAGGGGAGATCCCAGCCCCAGAGAAAGAGCTGCTAGGTCCAGATATCCTATATCTTAAGGCGCTTATAAAACGGCAAGATGAGCAAATCAATCGGCTATTAAGCTACGTCGTTGATCTGAAGCAATCTCTGCAGTCAAGCCAAGAGAAAGTGCTCAAATTGCAGAATAAGATTGAGGTCGTCCGGTCTGAAAATGCGAAGAACGTCAAGCTACATAGGGAAATCACGTTTAGGCAGAAGGAGATTGATCGCCTTTCAACAGAACTTGCGCACAGCAAGAGGGTCAATAAGGGCTTGCAAAAACGTGCGCGGAAGCTCAAGCAAATCGGGGCAGCTGAGCGTACCAAGGCGCTTAAGGCCGTTAGAATCGTTAAATCCTTCAACCGAGAGGCGATTCAGGCTACGGATGAGGAGTTCGGGCTTGCTGAAAGCATCGTCTTGTTGGAAGACGCAAGTGGCGGGGGTGTAACCGCTGCAGAACTGTTGGTCAGCAAAGGGATACGCGCCGTTGTCGTGAAAAATGAGATGTCTGACATAGCCCGAAAAACGTTGTATGACGCCAATGTACCAATATTTTCAGTGCGAGAGCTCTCTATGGAGCTGTCCGGTAACCTAATAACGATCGATAAGAATGTGTTGGAGATTATGATCGAAAAAGGTCATACTGAGATCGCCAACGCGAAACAACGGGAACGACTTGACCGACTCGAGAACCTTGTTGACGCGTATAAACACGAGCGAATAAAAAACAACCAGAAAAACGACTGATACCTCTTTGATATCGTAGTACGCTTATGATAAAAGGATTATTGATGGGGTCTCTCACGCGAACTTGCCTGGATTTTTTCGTAAATGCTCTCGCCGTAAGAGTCTATCGCTACCAATAGGGGGCCAAAGTCTCGCACCCGCAGCTTCCAAACAGCTTCTGTGAAGCCGAGCTCGGCGTAGTACACATTCAGGACCTCTTCGATCCTCTCTCGAGCTAATATTCCGCAGCCTCCTGGGAAAGCGAGATAGAAGCACCGGCCAATAAGCGAGTGGGCAACTTCCCGCGACATGCCTCCTTTGCCGATTATTGCGGTTACACCTTGTTTTACAATTGCAGGCGTCTGCTCGTTCATTCGCGCACTGGTCGTCGGTCCAGAGGCTATGACGCGATATGTGTACTCCTCTTTCACGATAAGCGGACCGCTATGGTAGATGCACGCATTGTGCAAACTGAAGGGGCGTTGTGGGTCAGACAGCATCTTCACGTGTGCCTTGTCTCTGGCCGTGAAGATTACGCCGTTAATATACACAACGTCGCCTACCTTAAACGGGCGCACGTCCTCGGGGCGTATGGGTGTATTCAGTACGGACGACATAGTGTTTCCACGTCTAGAAGCTGATCTTCATAATTTTATGCGGAATCGAGCTTTTCGATCTGCCCAGCACTGGACAGCTACTGCAACAGGGAGCATAGCCGTGTGACAGGGCGCCTTTTCAACAAAAACGCGTAAAGCCGTGGTTCGGCCTCCAAGGCCCATTGGCCCGATCCCGAGCTTGTTTATCTGCTTCAAGATTTCTACTTCATAAGCGCTTTCTTTTTCGTCTAGGGATCGGAACAGGGTTTTTTTGGCCAGCCTTGCGCAGCCGTCAAACGTGCTGCCAATGCCAAGTCCGACGATGACTGGCGGGCATGGCTTGCCGCCGCTTTCCCATATCGTGTTTAGGACGAACGACAAGACATCTTGCGTCGGCTCGAGCATGGCCAGTGCGCTTACGTTTTCTGAACCCGCTCCTTTGACGAGTACCGCCACAGAGAGCTCGTCCCCGTCGCAAAAATCAAAGAGGATATCGAAGAGCGGTTCGTTAGAACTCGCTCTTGTTATCGGGTCAACTGCGTGTTTCCGTAGGGGAATTACGTCGGTCGCGCGCTGAACGGCAGACCCAAGCGCCTCTTTCAGGCTGAAATCAATACTTGCTTCTCGTCCTATCTCCACAAAGAAAATTGGAATGCCGGTATCCTGACACATGGGAAGGCCCGCAACAGCTGCAAGCTTGACATTTTCACGAATCGCTTGTAACTGTCCTTTTGCCCGCTCACTTGTCTCAGCCTTGACTGCGTTGGCGAGGGACTTCCTAACATCGCTGGGTAGGCGTGTCTCAGCTTCGAGCAGTGCGTCTATTGTGTGACTAATGAATGCTTCTCTGGTGGATCGCATTGTTCATTCGAGATAGTCCATTTGGGAACGTTTGAGCTCTTGCCGTTTTCTTTCGAGGAAGCTGTAAACAGCAGCGTGTTTGGACCCCTCTACGAGCATCTCGATTGCTTTTCTCACGGTCTGAATTTGATCAACATACCCAATCGTGCTGACTGTCTTGCCATAGATAGACACGTTCGCGCCAGTTAAATTTTCGAGAGCCTCCCGAGTTCTACCCTCTTTTCCAATCACGCGTCCCGTGATGCGTTTAAGTTCCTTGGGTGTATCGGCGACCTTCGATAAGTCTATAATGTCGAGAGTTATTTGTTCATCCTCGAAAATCCTGAACGCCTTTTCCGGGCTAAAACCGCGAGCAATAGCATTAATGACCTCAGTCGCGTTTAAAATGCTGAGCGAATCGCTTTCGATTGAAACGGTTCCCTCGACGCTATCGATGTCAAGCATCACTTCGCCTTTTTCTTCGATCTGTGCTTTCGTGCTCCCGTGGGTGCCAATGATGACCCCTATACGGTCCTTGGGAATCTTTAGATATTGTTTCATTCAGTGATCTCTTTTAAAACCGCAAGCTCCGAAGTTTTTAATCCATATTCGTTGAAGAACTTGATCACGTTGCTGACGTCACGGCGTAGAAACTCCTGCGCACGAGGATGATCGGTAAGCACCGACTGTCCCATATCAATGAACACAGGGTGGCCTTGTTCATCGATCAGTATATTGTATTCGCTGAGGTCAGCGTGTACTAAGCGAGCATCATGGTATAGTCTCTTCATAAATTCGATCGTTGTTTGGTATACCTGTTCGACGTTCTCTACGCTGTCTATCGCCTGCTTCAGAAGCGGAAAAGCAACGCCATCTTTTCCCATAAGCTCCATGACGAGGACATTCTCTCTATACTTGAGTGGCTCGGGGACGCGAACACGCGCTTTCAAGGCTCGCGTCAGGTTACGGAACTCTTTTTTTGTCCAAGCAAACACTACGTCCTTTTTGGCTTTTTTAACGCGCGCGAATCTATGATCGCCCAAAATATAGTCGTGCATTGCCTTAAAGTCACTCGTATTGATTCGATATATTTTGATCGCAAGCTCTCGTTTGTCGGGCCCCCACGCGTGGAAAACGTTCGCCTCTTTTCCCGTTGAAATAACTCCACCGAGCGCTTGGATCAGCCCTCTGCTTGAGAGACGATAGAGAGTTTTAAGAGTAAGCTCGTCAAAAACCTCCTCTCGTACCTTGAAATCGTCTGCTTCCTTGTTGCGGACGCGGAGCTTATCAACGTCTCGATCGATGCGCTCAATCTTTCTTTCAATAAGGTCAGACACGTCAATCATTAACCATTTGATAGGCCGGCGCGGCGTTTGCGGTTACTATACATACCCGATCTTCTTCAGCCGCTCAAATTCAGACAGTTTGTGCCGAGCGTGCTCTCCACTATCCCGAGGGTCTCGCCCAACACCATTCGAGGCAGCTTCACCTTCTTTTGTTGTTCGCCCAGAGAAACACCTCGTTCGTAATGCAGCTATAGGTTCCTCTTTCTCTCGGCAATGGACTTAGTCGTTATATAACACGTCGCGAATCGGCCCGACGATTCGCTCGATATACGTTGCTGCACCGTTTTTAAGATCCAGCGGGTGCAGTTTACCAGCAGCGTAATCCGTCTCGAGTTTGGAGAACTCCTCATAGCCGATCGGACCGCCATATTGTTTCGGTCGCTCAAGCTCAACGTGTTTAAATCGAGGAAAGATGAAATACTGGTATAATTGGAGGACAGGATTTTCTTGGATAGTTCGCGCCGGACAATAAGCGGAGTCAATTTTCTTTTTGATAGATTCGGCCGAGTCTTCGACAGCGATCAGATTGTCCTTAGAAGAGGACATCTTATTTGCGTCAAGGCCGAGGAGAATTGGCATGTGTATGCAAACGGGGGATTGAAAACCCATCGAATGGAGTTCTTCGCGTGCTAGCATGTGGATCTTACGCTGGTCGATCCCACCGACTGCGATATCGATGTTCAAGTACCCTATGTCTGCCGTCTGCATAAGCGGATAAATCATTTGTGACACGACCGGGTCTTCCGCGTTTCTTGACACTTCATCCATGCTGCGCCGAGCTCGGTTCAGCGTCGTGTGCCTCGCTAGTCTTAGAATCAGCTTCGTGTAGTCAGGTTCGAGCTGATAGTCGCTCCCGAGCACGAATCTCGTCTCTTCAGCAAGGCCGAGGGCCGCGAAGCACTTCTGGTAGTGGCGCGCCCACTCGCGGATTTGGTCCATCGTTCCCTTTTCGTTTAGGTATGCATGAAGATCTGCCAGTAGTACGATGACATCGACGCCAGTCGATTGTAGATCAATGAGCTTGTAGGCCGTGAGGAGGTGCCCAAGATGGAGTTGCCCGCTGGGTTCGTAACCGGCATAAGCAGTAATGTTAGTCTCAGCATCGAGAAGGGCAGCTAGTTCATCTTCGGTTACAACTTCCTCCACATTGTTCATGACTTGTTCGAATTTCACATAGATCACGCGCTCAAATCAATGCGTTCGAAAACGCCGATCAAATATGACGGCGATTCAGCCGTGCTGTATGCCTTATGGCTAGTCTTATATTTATTTGGCACGGTGCCGTTTGATTCGTACGAGCCAGAAGGCTAATAGCGACGCAACTACGGCCGGCAGATCAATTAGCGCCTTTCAAGTCTATTATTGTCTAGAGCAGCTGCGAAATTCGCGCACTGGTAACATCTGGTTGGCTGCTACGCCCCTGTCGCGCGGCCGCTAGTGTAAGGGCTTTTTGCGGCCATAAAACCTTAGAGGTGGGCCTGACCGGATTTGAACCGGTGACCGCCCGGTTATGAGCCGGGCGCTCTGACCTGGCTAAGCTACAGGCCCTCCGACGCCGCCAACAGGGCTCGAACCTGTGACATCGTGGTTAACAGCCACGCACTCTACCAACTGAGTTATGGCGGCTCACATCTCTCTAGTGTGTTTTTTTACTTAAACTTTGAGGTCGTAGAACCGTTTGCGCGACGAGTAACGCTCGTTACGGGCCTCTATCGAGCTTCAGTCCTTTCTAATCTTATAGTTGGCTTTGACTTGGCTTAGTTTCTTTAAAAACTGATCGAGAAGTTTCTCGTAGTTCTGAACAAATTCTGAAATCCTTGTGCTGGTAATTGCTCCGTAAGGTGACGGCTTAATCAAGCCCTCTTGCTCCAGTATTCGCAGTGAGTAGCGCACTTTGTACTTGGAATGCCCGGTCATTTCTGACAACTTTGAAATCCCGATGGGCTCACCAACAACGACTGCGTTTAAAACTTCGAGGTGCCTTTCTAGCATTTCTATCTCGTTTTCCAGTCGATCTAACATTACTACCACACGTTTAAATAAATTGATTCTAATCATTCATATATTATGAACGTGAAGGTCTTGCAATCCACGATTCGCGGCAAGCTGAAAGCCCCTCCGTCGAAAAGCTACACTCATCGTGCTATAGTCATGGCCAGCTTGGCGAAGACCTCACGCGTTATCAAACCTCTCGTCTCTGAGGACACGTGCGCGACGGTGAGCGCATGCGAGGCGATTGGTGCTACTATAAATCCTGTAGGCGATGCGTTTTTTGTTGACGGGGTGCAAGGAGAGCCCCAACGGCCAGAGAA
>JBAXDW010000008.1:0-18572 GCA_037140755.1 Methanobacteriota archaeon | reverse complement strand
GCTACTGCAGGCGTATGGGGTCGCAGCGTTCACGCAGGTGGAATAGGACCGCTTACGTCTTCTTTTTGTCATTAGGCAGCTATGGAGCGTACTTTTTCAAATATCTGTGTCTCTAATTTCCCGAATCCATAAGAGCTACTCGGACAAGGACTCGCTAATCTATGAAATGTGATACCGAACGCAAACTCTAAACGCAATTGGTGAGTGGGTTTAAACCAAGCCAAAATGTAATAATTAGCGTGCTCGAGAAGCCAGCTTTGTTGCGCGAGAAAAGTCTTCGGTAGACGCAATGATTGATCCGACTCCGGGCTTAACGGACGAAAGAAAAGGTACCGACGATGCAACGAGGAATGAACTGTTATGAAGAATAACAAGGTGTATAAGACGACGCTGCGGCTTCACGATATCAACCACCTCTTTGATGACCCGAATATTTCACCGTTCTCTGACTACTACCAACCGTACAGTTTCAAAACAGGGATGGATTACATCGTCGATGAGTTGTACAGTCACCCATCAGCAGAGAAGATTGAACTTACAGTGCTGCTTCCTGCAGAGCAGATAACGCCGGATCTGGAGGCGAGGACGCTGAAAGCCGTTCATAAGTACTCTGAAGCCTGGGCACAGAATGCGCGACAGGGACAGAACATCGCACGATACAAAGGCATGCGCGCGCTACGAGTGGGCATTCTCGCTTTTTTTGTATTGAATGGGCTCGCGCTGTGGTTCGGATCATATTCGAGTTTTGAGATCAGGCTGCTGAGCGAAGGTCTGATTATTGGCGGATGGGTGCTCTTATGGTGGCCGCTTGACGCTTTGGCATTCGGCGTATGGGAGAACAGGTTGGAAGAAAACGCATATAAAGCGTTAAAAAATTTGCAGCTCACGGTCGGTGCAGAGTGATACCGAGTCCTGATTGGTCCATTAATTGCCTCGGTCGGATTAGAACCGGCGACCTCCGCCATTTCAAGGCTCGTTTTTTCGACGTCAGTATCTAAATCGCTTTTATGAGCACTTAAGCCCTTTCGATTAGGCACGACTAGAAACGCGAGCGTACAATTATGCGTCGTCTTATATATCGTCGCGAAGTTGCAGAGCGGTTTAGGTCATCTATACTCTTGTCCCGTTGACCGCGTCCTACTGTATGGCTCCTCAAACAAGCGAAAGCAATGTAGAAACTGTGTAGTGGCTAATTCGACCAAACCATCCGAAGGAACGCTTCCCTCGTTTAGCACCGATCTGCCCGGCACCACCGAACAAATCAAAAGACGGAACGCTATTTTTGCCTCGTAAGACATTTTTTTACCAACGTATCCGTAGGATTGCGCTCGATTCCTATGAAAGGCATAAATCGAAGCGGCGCGTATAGTTGAGGTACGCTCTATAGGATGTGTGGAGGAAAAGGTAGCTGCCAATGGCTTTTGGAGTAGGGCTTTTAGAGTAGAATAAACCTCTGCTCTGAAGCATTGGGCGAATTCGCCTTGGCTCTCAAACATACCATAGGCAGGGATCACTTTCGGGATCCACATATCCTATAGAGTTCTACCTCACTTTCTTGTATGATACGTTTGATTGTGAGTTTAGTTTCGTTTTGAGACTCACGCTCGTAGCTCAGCTCATCCTATGTTCGATTCGTTACTTTCAGGTGAAACAAACGTGCGATTCATAACACGCTCTTAGCAGAAGCGCCTTTTGTTAACTCCTCACTCGTGCTAAGCTCTGTAACTACGCACTAAGAAACAAGTGGAAATGCGTATAAACCATTACAGTCTTGGTTAAAGGTATAGACAGTGCGCCAGCCCACCAGGCCTATCATAGGGACGACATCATGGGCAGCAGAAACGCTGCAACGAACAGGGTGGTCTATTTTATCGGTACCTTCACGCTGGCAACTCGCTCAACTAATGGTATGACCGCCTTTAAAAGTCCATTCGAGAACGTCGCCGTTGCTTTTTCCGGATCGGTCTTAAGCATGAGTACCCAGCAGCCCCTATACACTATATCGTCGCGAGGTGCCGTCAGACAAAACCCTTTTTCCATCGCTTCAAATTCGATATCCTTCTTATTTACGCCAGGGAGTGCCACTACGATAGTGTAGGTTCCCGCATCGTGATAGAAAACTGCCTCTGGTGCGACCGTCATTCATTCTTTTTTTTCAGCCATCAATGATCACCGGTGGACGGTTCACTTCAAACGCTTAAATAGCTTAGCCGCGTTGAAGCCGCAAAAAGAGCTTCTTTTCACGTATGCTGACTTCATCAAGCAAGAAGCGCTAAGACACTTACTAGTGACTATCATTCAGCTTTGGCCACGCCTTTAGAGCACTTTTATGGACGGTGCTAGCCGTACTAGCATCGCTTAACGTCATGCGCGCCCGTGAGGCCTTTCGATGCGAGGGCCGAATCAAATTTGTAGGTAGTGGTTCTTTCCTGACCAGAACTTGAAGCGCTTCTTTTTAACAGTTGCACCTCGAGCATCCACGCCGTTACCGTGCCAGTCAGCCTATCCTTGAACTCCCCTTTAAGTGTAAGGCTTTGCTTGGCGACGAGATACTTGTTGAGTTTGTGGATTAGCTCCTCGTTTCGTTGACTATCGAGGCTAATTACCCCGTACGCGTCTTCCAATCCGGAAACCCTCGCCCTTGACTCTTCAAGGTTTGACGACGAGAGCTCATCTTGCCTGACCGTGAAATTGACCACACCGCGACCGGGGTGAGGTACCTCGTAAAGACAAAAGGTGACGTTGCCAACGCTCTCAAAAACACGATCTTGCATTTCAATCACCGAAACAAACTGCGTCGGATTCCTTAAGGCTATCGAAGTCCCACATGAGAATTGGGTTTTTTTATAACACGCGATCGGGCATTATAGTCGAATATGGGAAGCTCCGAAACTAAAGCGCTTATAAGCGCGAGTCACCCATGCGGTTTGCGTAGGATCAATTCTGCCTCGGGCCGCAAGAAGGAACGGGCAGCGCCGTTCAGTTCCGCACTCTCGGGTCCTCAGCCACCCGCAGCATGATAAACACGCGTGGTCCTACGAACTAGATAAACTATTTTATGGGTACCTTGACGCCCTCAAACCGTTCAGCGAGCGGTATGGTCACTTTAGGAAGGCCATTTGTGAACGTCCCCATTGCCCCTTCCGGATTGACGGTATGGGAGAATGCCCAGCAGCCGGCATATTCGATATCGCCTCGGGGTGCTGTTAGACAAAACCCTTTCTCGCCAGCTTCAACTTTGATGTCCTTCTTATCCACGCCGGAAAGTTCCACCATAATAGTGTAGTTTTCCGCATCGTGATAAAAAAATGCATTCGGTGCGACAAAGATACGTTCGTTTTCAGCCAATAATATCACCACTAAGCATTATGTTTGAATGATTAAGTAACTTTGCCGGGCTTAACACCATAGAATCTCATTTTGCAGTAGCTGAACTGCATAAGTTACATCGGGAGAAGTGACCCCGTGGAATGGGCGACATATATATTTGGCCTCAGCGCCTTTTGTATAGCTGTGAACAAGACCAAAAAACACCATAAAGAGGAAGCATTGACCTTGTCCATCGAGCACGCTTCACGCCTTATCGGCGTGAGTCGAACGACCGCTTACCGTATGGTGCGGGACGGTGACCTGCGGGCCATAAGAGTTGGAAGGCGGGTGCTCGTCCTAAAGAAGCCCTTGATGGAACTGCTCGAGGCTGAAGAGGATACGAGCAACTTGTAAAAACTAAGTGGCGAGCCACACACTACTAGCTCTCAATCGCCGAATCGCATGAACGCAAACTCGGTAATCACGGCCCACGCCACTGCCCACGCGCCAAGTATTACCAGCCAAATCTTGAGGGCATGAGAGTCACAATGGTGGGAGCGCCTGCCACCTCTGATCTAGCAATCGTGCTGCTGGTTAACGAAACAGACAGACTTTTCATAACGTCCCCCCTAACACCCGCTAGGCGCGACCAGACACAAACTGCAGCCCCCACCGACGAGACGCAGATTCACTCCTCAAGAGGCGTAACGTAGCAGGACGCCAGCTTGCTGCTAATGAGCTTCTGTTCGTGAAACAGGCGCGCTGTGAGGTGGTACAAGCCTTCTTCACTCGCGTAGAGCTCGCTAACGAATCGCTTCGTGCCGCCTTCTGCGAGGAAGTCGATATCGATCACGTCCATGAGCGTGTGGGATTTCGACGGGGGAATTGCGGCGATTTCGAGCCGTAGATTCGACACGTCGCGGTGAGCGTGGACTAACGTCTCCGTCTCGATTGTTTCTTCATACGCCCAGTAGGGCCGGTTCACGAAAAAGGTCCAGATCTCGGCGGGATCTTCAATGAGTCGAACCTCATAATAGGGAGAGTACCAGCTCACGTAAGCACCATCGCGATACGCCGTGACATGCAGATAGACCCATCCAGTGTGGTTCGCAAATACGTGAAAGTTGAGCGCTGCCATGTCGTGAGGGCGCAACTCGTTCACAAAATGAAAAGAGCCGCTTGGCAAAACGTCGAGATTGTGCGTGTTATAGGTATACAGCGTCGCCCTTACGTCGACGAGGGGCTCCATTGATACGTTGCTCAGCTTTACGGTGATCCAGTGGCGCCCCCGTTCGAGCACCTCGGGCGTAACGGTTGCCTCGAAGGGATGCTTGCGTTGTTCTTCCATGGCGATTCACTCCCCCTCTTTCTTTTCGTCGGTCATAGTATCATCAAATTAAGTAGCGCGCGGAGGGTAATAAGGTATACGCAAGGAAAAACAGATCGCGAAGGAGAAACACGCTACTTTATCATAGCTCGCGCCTACCTGAAAATTACCACACTAAAACTGCATGTTATTTTTTTATTTCATTATTAAAATAATAAAACCTCTATACGCCCTCCTTTTATGAGGGTCACGCCCTTTTTTTTAGTTATGCTCGCACTTCTGGTAATCTGCGCTTGCATCGCTATTATGCTAATCTCGCAAGAAAAGTTCGCATTATTAGTTTGTCGTTTTTTAGTTGTTGTTTGCTTTTGCTACCCGCGCAATTGGAAGCGTGATAACGCGCAGTGTGTTGAGTCACGTGTGCAACGACCCGAAGGACAGAGCTATACCTCACAAATGCGCACACTCTTGCACAATTGAGCAGAGGCACTTACCATGACAAATCAATCACACGTCCAAATGCTCCTGCAGGGAGTATCGGTCTGGAACCAATGGAGAGCGGCGCATCCGGAGATACGTCCAGTTCTCAGTGGGGCTTACCTTACCGGGGCCGACCTCGCCAAGGCAGATCTTATCAAAGCTGACCTTAGAGGAACTGACCTCACCCAAGCTAGCCTTCACGCGGCCGACCTCACCGAGGCTGAGCTCGAAGAGGCTGACCTTACGCGAGCAACCCTTATCAAGGCGGATCTTGCCGATGCTGAAGTCAACGAGGCCGACCTTTCTGGCGCTAACCTCACCAAGGCGAACCTCACCAACGCTGCGTTGCGGGGTGCTCAACTTGTCAAGGCCGACCTAAGTGAAGTGACTTTTATCGGCGCTGATCTTGCAGGAGCCTTCATGACGGGAGCGGCCACGACTGGCGCTATCTTCAAACATCCTTGATCAGCGAGGCGGTACACTATACCTGCAAGGAGTCCCGCAAGAACCGTCGCCAGTGAACAGGGAACATAGCTTACGCCACCAAGGAACAGGCGCTGAATGCCGCCAATCAATCCAACTGCCAGACCAACATAAGGGCCGCCAACAAGCCCGGCCACTATGGGCGCGAAATTCCTGAAATTACTGATGGAGCCTTGACTGCCCTGTATCCCGGCATACGTTCCGAATATGGAAAATAAGCCAAATAACACAACAAAAACGACATGATCCACTAACCGTGCATTGTTAAATATTACCCGCTGGATTGTCTTAATGTTTGTGACAATTGCCATAAAAACAATGGTATATATCCAGGCTTTAGCGAAAAAATCTAGAAACTCCCTTAACGTGCTCTCTGAAATTCCTAGTACGGACATGCATTGCCTCGCGGAATGGCGTAATGGTCGACCGCGTCCCTATAAATATTGTAACTGTCGGAGAGGCGGTCTTGCCCGATCCTTCTTGTTGTTTGTCGCCTTGTCACAAAACACGCTTCAGAAATACGACAAAAATGCTGTGCTCGGAATGGTGTAGGCCCACGGCAAATGTAAGCGCTTATCTGCTATTCGGTCGTCATTATGGTCGCGAAACCATGAGCGTACCGTTATACTGGCTGGTTCGTATCATGGCGTGAGGTTGTCCCGTACATGAGGTTCTTTTTTGTCTCGGCACTCGCTGTCATAATTGTTCTTGGTATGGTCGTTGCCGCAGGCTGCACTACATCCAGCCCTTCCGGTACGGATACGAAACACTTCATCACGAACTTTGACGCCTACGCCGAAAAAGCCAGACAGGACTGGGGCGTGCCCGGGATGACGATTGCGATCGTCAAAGGAGACGAGGTCTTTCTTGCCAAAGGATATGGGGTAAAAACTGCGGGCGGGAGTGACCCTGTAACGCCAGAGACCGTCTTCCAACTCGCGTCGACATCCAAGGCTTTTACGTCAACGATGGTTGGGATGGAGGTAGACCGGGGCGCTTTGAAATGGGACGACAATGTGACAAAATACCTGCCGGATTTCCAGATGAAAGATCCGTGGGTCACGAAACAGTTCACGATTACCGATACGATGGCCCTCCGGAGCGGCCTTCCGCTATTCTGGGGCGATGAACTCATGGCGTTGGGATACAATAACAGTTACGCAATTCACGCCCTCCGGTACGCAGAACCGGTATCCAGTTTCCGGTCGCAGTACGCATACCAGAACGTCGTGTACTTGGTGCCGACAGTGATCATCGAGAAGACCACCGGGAAGACATGGGAGATAAACCTGAAAGAGCGGATCTTCACACCGCTCGGGATGAACGGCTCGTCTGCCGACTACGAATCATTCAAGATGGCGAAAGACGTAGCAATGCCGCACCTGTATAACGTCACCGGGAATGGATCGATGGTATCAGAGCTCATACCGGCGGATTCCCCCTTGAGGAATATGACGTACCTGCAGCCCGGGGCCGGCGGGATCAACTCGAATATTAATGACGTGGCCAACTGGCTCCGGTTCCAGATGGGCAACGGGACGTTCAACGGGCAGCGGCTCATCTCGGAGGCGAACCTGAATTACGTGCATTCACCCAAGACTCCCTTTAGTGCGAATATGGGAGGCAGTCAAACCGAGTTTTACTGCCAGGGCTGGGTCTGGTCAGATACGAAATATGGCCCACTCATCTCACACAGCGGCGAAGTCGGTGGGTAACACAATTATGTTGGCTATTCTCCAAAAGAGAAGATTGGCATTGTCATTCTCACCAATAACGGCCAGTCCAGCCTTTCAGAAGCACTGTTTTACCAGTTCTTTTCAATGTATTTCGGCGATACCGGCGCTGACGTCTCAGGCGAATTACTCAAAGGCAAACTCGCAGAGAGTACTGCAGCTGTAACAACGGAACCGGCTCACCCTGCAGAGACTCATCCGGCCCTGCCCCTGTCGGCATATGCCGGAACCTATACCAACACCACGTACGGAACAGCGATAATATCGGAGCAGAACGGGAACCTGACTGTTACAATAGGGCCGGCACAACAGCAGCTCCTGCTGGTGCAGGGGAATGGAAATACGTTTCTGGTTGCGGGTACTCAGGGACAAACACCGGCAACGTTTGATGTTGACAATAACAACAACGTAAAAAGCATGACCCTTACTTTAGGTCGCGCAACGCCTGTCTTTGCCCGGGCCTGACCCGCATACGCTCCTTTTTAGAACAAAAAACCTCAGGAAATTTCTATAAAAAAGGTGCGACTTAGTAACCGCGGTTGAGATTAAACAGCTAAAGTTGACGGCTAAGAACGCGTCAGAAGATACGATAAAGGCTGCGGTATGATTGAAAAACTATCTGTAGAAATACGTGCGCCAGCGGAGAAGGTTCTCAACTTCTTCGGAGGAGAGTACGAAGAGCACTTCAAAGAGCTGAGCACAGACCATATCGAACGGATCATAACGGTAAAGAGGGCCGATTTTGATAATCCCGACGTCTCCTTCTATTTCAAACAATATTCGCCGACCACCGGCAGGGTACAAAAGATCAGAGGCAAGGTGACGAAGGCGGAGCTAGACAAGAGAACTGGGGTATATCGATTTGAGACGAAATTCTCGCTCCCCGTATCACTCGTCATGCCAGGATATGACAGCATCATAGAACCTGAGGGGCAGAACACCGTCTTAAACGTTTGTCTTCATTTTACATTTCTGGCGAAATTCGCAAAGAAAAGCATTCAGAGGGTCATTATACACATAACAGAAGAACTTGAGAATGCAAAAGACCTGCTTGAGCGTTGACTGATAGTGTGCTCTTGGCTTCAGCCTCATATGTTCCCGTCATTCATTTGCGATCCACTGTGTCCGCAACGAATAGGACACCGGCGGCTGCAGCAGGTGCTGGGACGCTCGTCGCTGTAACGTCGATAACGATCATACACGGTATATATGACTGGTACCACAGCAGAGGGTGATATCATGCCAGAGGAAGAAATAGATGCAAACCTTGCACTTCTCGTCAAAGTACTTAACAACCTTCTGTGTGTTACCACTATATGCTGTTGCGGTGGACATCCCGGCGAACGTGACCATGGGAAGTGGCCAGAAGGCACGTGATATGTCACGTTTGAGATTACCAAAAACGAGCAGGGCTGGCGCGTGCTATCGTTTCTTGGATGGGCGATCAACCGCGAGTACCACAAGACAGGACATCACGTCTTCTTTTACCCGGATGCCTTGCCGCCACGCGCTGTCGGCGATGAGGCCACACTAGGGTTCCAGCTGGAGGGATATCGATACGAGCGTCCTGAAGCGCTCGCGAGCTGGATAACTAAAATGCGACAGAGCAAGACGTATTGACCGGCGCTGTAGGGCTTGAGCTTTGAAGGCTCCTTGCGTTTTTTGACAGACGATTTTTTGGACTATTACGTGACGACGACCGTTCCTTTCATTGATGGATGGATGCTGCAGTGGTAGGGAAACGTTCCGGTGGTGTTGAACTGATACGTGTAGGCGCCGCCCGTGCTAAATAGTGGCGATGAAAACGCCTGGCTGTCTGAAGTAATCTGATGCTGGACTGAATCATCGTTTCTCCACGTCACATTCGCCCCTTTTTGAATCGTGAGTGTGGAATGGCTAAAGGTATAATCTTTGATTGCAACCGTATTCTGACTCGCGGTGCTGGTAACCGGGCTTGGACCCGGATTAGTAGTCGAGGTACAGCCGGCAACCATTACCGCTGCAACCGCCAGAGCGACGAGCACCAATATGTGGTATTTGTTCATTTTTCCTTCTCCAAAAGAGGTTTTTACACAAACTTACGAGACTCCGTCATGTATTGCTCGTTTTATCAAGTTTGCCCGCGGAATTACCGTTAGTCTGCACTGCCGCGCTCAATTTCAGTTCAGAGACGAGATACCTTTTAAGTAGAGTTTGCATCATAAGAGGGGCACTCATGAATATTGCGCTCTTCCTCATAAGCATTCTCCTCGTCTTCATCGGCTGCGACCTCTTCACCAACGGGATAGAGTGGATCGGTCGCAAATTCAAGCTCTCGGAGAGTGTGGTGGGAAGCATACTGGCTGCAATCGGCACGGCCCTTCCGGAGACGATTATACCCATCATCGCCATTTTTTTCATAGGCGGCGGGAGCGGGCATGCCGCGGGATTGGGCGCCATTCTCGGCGCCCCCTTCATGCTAAGCACCTTAGCGATGTTTGTGACCGGGGTGGCAATCCTACTCTTTCGGAAACGGCGGGAGCAGGGCACCGCCCTCGTTCTCAGAGGGTCTGCGAAGAAGCGTGACCTCAGTTTCTTCCTTCTTGTCTTTCTTATGGCGATCGCGCTGACCCTCGTCCCGAATTCCAGCGTGCGCTCGGCGGTCGCTCCTTTATTTATCGTCGTCTACGTCGTGTACCTCGTGATCGTCGTCAGGTTCGAAGACCCGTACCGCGAAGCGGATATCGCGCCGCTTAAGCTTAGCTCACTCGTTCTGCATAAGCGACGTCATGCGACAACGACCGACCCCTCTCTGTGGGGCGCGAGGCTCCAAACCCTCCTCGCACTCGTACTGATAATTGTCGGCGCCCAAATCTTCGTCGGGCAAATCATTGATCTTTCTGCTAGTTTTGGTATCAATGCGACCGTGCTTGCGCTTATAATCGCGCCGTTTGCTACGGAGCTTCCTGAAGAATTTAACAGTGTCCTCTGGGTCCGACAGGGAAAGGATACTCTCGCGCTAGGGAATATTACTGGCGCGATGGTCTTTCAGACGTGTATCCCGGTTGCCTTCGGCATTGCCTTTACGCCGTGGGTGTTAGGGAGCCTTGAACTTGTGAGTGTGCTACTGACGTTTATCGCGAGCCTAACACTCTACATTCAAGCAGCGCGGGATCGGCTTAGCGCCGCATCGCTTGTCTTCAATGGCATCTTCTACTTCATTTTCGTCGCCTTCGTATGGATACTCGTCTGAGCTGCGAAGATACGCGTTATCGTCTCTCTATTTGACGGAACGGCGAGTTCGTTTTCGTTAGCTCGTTCGTCCCAACAAAGCCACAAGAGCCTATACCAATATGGGCGCCACATGAGTTGATAACTATAAAAACGCGACGTATAAAGTAGCATTAGGTCGACTGCTTCAAACCGTCTCAAGACTACTTTATCACCGTGTCGTTGACTGTATTTGAAGGCTATAACAGCACACTTATAAAGGTAAATTCGAGCTATTTGAGGATGCGTGAACGTTTTGATGCAGTTGCTGTCAAAAAGGCCCACGTTGAGCGAATAAATCGCAAGGCTGCGTGATCAGAGCGCTAAACGCACACATACTAACTGAAACACGAAACTCATATGAATGACACAGCAAGACGTGATGAACACTCAGAGTCGGGTCCAGTAACGGTGGTAATCAGGCGTCGCATCAAATCTGGCTTTGCTAAGGCCTATGAGGCGTTAGAAAGAGAGATATCAATAGATGCATCGGCGGACGCAGGTTATCTTGGCTCAACTTTCTTGCGCCCAGTAGGTGGTAGTGACCGGGACTTTGTTACTGTTGTTCGATTTGATAGCTATGAGAGTATGAACCGATGGGAGCAATCCGCGGCCGGCAAAGCGTTGATCGACCGCGCCGCTGCAATGAGCGAGACTCCGGTCAACATCCGCAGATCTGCGGGAGTGTCCCTTTGGTTTACTCCCCCGCACCCATCATCTCCGTCACGCTGGAAGATGGTACTTCTCCTAACGGTGAGCATCTTCATAATGGCTGAGATTATGACACCTCTCCTTAATCCCGCTCTTCGTTTTCTGCCACAACCCCTTGCGTTGTTTATTTCTTTGGGGATACAAATTGCTCTACTTACGTACTTCGTATTGCCGTGGCTTACCGCGTTGCTTGAAAAATGGCTTTATGAGATCCCAAAGGATAAGGAATAAGTTTGCAGGGGTGTGCGGCGGTACCTTATGTCTTCGTGGGAGATTCAGTCTTTGAAACGCACGATCCTGCCGCGTGATTTCCGCAAGCGTTAGTGGGCCTGATGGTTCGTTTCGGGGACGTTCCATCGAGGAGGAGATGTTTCTTTTTGACGATCTACGCCCATATTAGTTGCACCATATTGCTCGTTTGGATCAAGATCTTTGTGTCAAAAGGCAGCCTTTTTCATCATAAAAGAGGTCCGAAAAATCTTGCCTAACGCAGCAAACGTAGTGATTTCCCAAAATGATGATTTGTTTAGCAAAATGCACTGTCGTATATGATCGAAGATATATTCTTGACCATGCTTAAAACCGATCCTAAAAAACTAGAGAGACGCTCAAAAACCAGTTGTTAATTAAAAAACTGATGGAAAAACAACATCCTCGTCAAATAACAGGGTCAGAAACCCCGAACAACAATGCGGCCGATCCATCCTTCAAGAAAAAACTCGATTAAAACAAGTGAGGCTACTCGACTTGCCCTAAGGATTCAACTTCCTCAGGAACTACGACTACCTCGGCGATCGCACAGTTGCGCTTTATCTCCTTGATTTCAATCTTAACTGAATCGTTGATCTTTGTGTTTGGTACAAAGACCACCAGCCCGCTAATGCGCGCAATGCCGTCTCCTTGTCGAGCAGTATCTTCAATTTTTACGTCGTGTTTTTCGCCTACTTTCACTGGAGAGTCCTTAGACGCTCCGCTGCCGTAACTTCCAAAACTACTGCTGAAACTACTTTTATTCGAATTATACACGTTTCACCTCCTTTTCTTATTGTAAAACCATATGTTTGGATCACATATAGTCCTATGCTACGTTGCTGTGATTCTTGCTCGTGTTCTTTATTTAAGCGATGCAAGAGGAGATTGTTAGAGAAAATCGCCTCAGAGCAAAGCTGCTCAACGCCAAAGACCTTTGGCTGCGAACGACTACCCGATTATCCGGTTACCACACACGTTCTCGAAACTTGCCCGCCGCTCCACGCGAATCTATCAGACTATATACGACGGATCATTGGACTTTCTCACGGTGATATCGCCCACAGAAAATGCTTCAAAAACCCCGAAATCCCCCGTCTTCACACGTCGACGGCAACGCGGCACGTGTGGCGGCGTGGGTGCTATGCGCATCTTTATAATCGAGAAGACTGATTTATGGACACTTCCTTTTTAGAACGGTCAGCATTATGTCGGGGGATGAAATCACGAGCTTCGAGGAACCTTCACGTTTGAGAGCGTACGGCATGATGTTTGAACTGAACATCATAGGGCGCCCATATTACCGACGCTACGTGGAGGGCCTCGGCCTGCGTGGCGATGAGCGGGTGCTCGAATACGGGTCGGGGCCCGGAGCGGCATCACGGTACGTTGCCCAACGGCTGGTTTCGGGTGGTGGGCACCTCACGTGCGTCGATATATCGTCAGTGTGGATGACCTACTTGAAGCGACGGATGCGCGAATACCAGAACGTGGACTTTAAGCTCGGTGACATTGTCACCCTTGACGTCCAGGATGAGTCATTTGACGTTGTTTTAATTCACTTCGTGTTGCACGAAATTGAGCTATCTTTGCGACAGGAGAAGGTGAATGCATTAGCACGAACGCTGAAGAGCGACGGTGCGATGTTTGTTAGAGAACCCATCAGCGAGCAACATGGTATGCCCCCCGAGGAGGTCCGGACACTGGTGAGTTCGACTGGATTACTTGAAGTGCGCTTTTCCATTTCTAAGCCGCGATTTTGGCTGAACCATAGCGACTGTTTGTTTGAGAAACGCCCTACAGAAGCATACGCGGATAAGAATGAAGAAGAGAGGGCTTAACGTGGTTTGCGCAGATAATAAGCCCCGCGGACGTTCCTAAAGCTTTTGAAATGCTTTTCTGCGTCGTGTGCGCACATCACCTGCTGGCACAGTCCAATGATCTGGCGAAGAGGAGGCTCAGCAGCTTCTTCCGCGTCTAGGCGCCCATGCGGCCCTGCTAGAATAAATGTGACAAACGCTAAATACGAAGCGATCGCATCGAGGAAATATGAAAGCCGTCGACGGCGTCAAGCTGATCGTATCTATCGCCGTGCCTTTGGTGGTCGGGTTCGGATCTTCGATATGGACGATCAATTCCATTCCGACGTGGTATGCCTCGCTGAACAAGCCGTGGTTCACCCCTCCTAACTATCTATTCGCTCCAATCTGGACGGCCTTATACATACTGATGGGCGTAGCGCTGTTCCTGATATGGCGGTCACCTCGTGATCGCACACGGGACTATGGGATCTCACTCTTTGCGGCACAGCTCGTATTAAACGTCATGTGGACGTTCGCCTTTTTTGGATTGCAGAACACGCTCTATGGTTTGCCTATCATTATCCTGCTGTGGATTTTGATTGCCGCCACTATCTGTCAATTCCACAAAGTGGACAAGTGGGCCTCATACCTTCTGGTGCCGTATATTGTGTGGATAAGCGTCGCAACTGCTCTAAACGCGTCGGTCTACCTGCTGAACCGGTAAGCCCCCCAAGGTTGAAGAGACGAAGGTGTCACTGCAACTACAGCCGCCTATAGCTAGGCCGTAAGTTCGACCAGCCAAGTAGGCGGGCAATATGGTTTGCGGGGCTGTGAGGGGTCTTCAGGGCCTCTTTTTAAAGAACGCACTTGAAGGACAGAAACAGGCGAGACAGAAAGCAGTTCGTTTTGTTGTCGTCCCTCGTTTCCTCTTTAAAAGGGAATCCGCTTAATTTCAGCCTCGCGCAAGTTGTTATCCCACGACCAAAACCACGCTTCACCATTTTGAACGTGGATTATGGCGGTAATTTCCATTAAGGAACGCAAGAACGGTCTTTCCTCAAGGAGTCGTCGTATTAGGTCAGCGTCGTCGCGGAATTTAACCGTACCCGACACCCGCATCATCGTCCCGATATCTACCGAGCCCCCCTCTTCGGGCTGACGTTCTGGTGGCGCATAAAAACACAGCTCAACCTTCGGATTCAAGGTTAACTGTCGATAGACGCTCTTTGTCTTGCCCGTCGAAAAGAAGAAGCCGTCTTTGTCAGCAAACCACATCCCGAACGTCCTCACTCGCGGTTGATCTCCATCGACGGTCGCTATAGAACATGCTGGGTGGTCGTTTGCAAATTGTACGCATTTTTCAAAGCCTATAATAATCACCGTTTCCGAAAATGCTCGTTTGAGCTATAAAAACGTAAGCCCGGCAAAACTTCTTAATCATACAAAGGTAATGCTAAATGGTGCGATGTTTTTTCTACGCGCCATATGTGAGCAGGAGCAGGAATAAAAATGGATTGCGAGGAAATATTAGAGGACGTCATCACCTTCTGCAAGAAGGAGATAGAAGCGCTTGAGAGCAAGACAAACGTTGATGACCCACAGGGTTATAGCAATCTTAACACCCTCCGAGGCCTTCGCGACGCATACGAGAACGTAATTGAGCGCATAGCGATAAAAAGGGCCGTGGAAAAATGATGCACGTCGGTCAGGTGTACCGACATTGTCGAGGTGCCTGCAGAGCGCCTTTCACCTTGCCATTATATGTTTCGGACCTGAATGATCGGGACCTAGAACAATGAAAGCTTTATTGCTCCGCGTTGGGATCGATAAGGGAAGCGGCGGAACCTATGGTCCAATTTTTAACGACGGAACGTTCGAATTCGTCCCCATCCCAGAAACGTACCGATCATGCACGGCCACTACGTACGGCGAAAGAATCGGAAGAACGGGAAAACCGTTATCGACGTACGTGCCACCAGGACTTAGACATGTGCCAATGCATAACGATCCTGAGTTCGAAACGTGCACATATGGAGACCCTACAGTAAAACGTAGATATCTCCTTGAGTTACGTGAAGGGGATCTGCTCGTTTTTTATGCTGGATTAAGACCGTTCAACCACGACAACGCTGATTATCCCAATGCGCTTTACTTCGTCGGCTATTTCACGGTCGACCAAGTGATCGATTTCAACTGGTTGTCAGCGTCTGAAAGAGCCGCTTATCGTCAGCGTTATCCGTCCAACGCCCACGTCAAGCGCGGATACGCCTTCGAGAATCTTGTGATCGTCGTAGGTAGTAAAGACAGCAGACTTTTGAACCACGCACTGCTGATTAGCCAGAAGAAACCCGACAAGAGCGCAAGGCCAACGTTTGCACTGTCGTCTGAGATGGAAGAGCTGCTCGGAATATCCGGATTCATACAAAGAAGCATACCGCCGCGATTTGTTACACAAGAACGCAACGTCGCTCACTTGGTGCAGTTGCTCGACTCGTCGTGAGCCGTCTAATGCGTCTTTTTGATTACAGAAAGTGATATCTTAAAAAGATTAGTTGTTATAACTGCTATCGTATCAATTGCTAATATGGCGTAATCTGCTTTGGCAACAAATGCTTTGCACGAGTGACTTTGCACGAGTGATTGAGATGATGAACGCAAACAGCACGATCAAACCCTTTGAACGCTGTCCCCCCTTAGACGGCTATCACTGCCAGACGAACGCGCTGGCAAAGATCTTCCTCCATCACGGCCATCCGCTGTCAGAAGATATGCTGCTCGGCCTAGGCGCTGGAATGGGGTTCATCTACTGGCGCATGCGCATTGGCGAAGAGAGCGTCTTCTTCATCGGCGGCAGGGGAAACAACAAAGATTTCTTTTCTGACGTCGGAAAACGAACAGGAGTCGCCATCCGAGCAGTGTCAACGTCCAGCGCAAAACGGGCGGAAAGTCATCTTCTGGGTAGACTTGCAGAAGGGGAACCCGTCATGCTCTTCGGGGACATGGGTTTCCTTCCATGGTTTGACTTCCCTGTTGAGTACCATTTTGGCGGCCATACGTTCACGGTGTGCGGTTTTGACGGAAAGGACACGGCACTCGCATCAGACATGGATAATGCCGCGGCCGGCCTGAAGCAGGGGTTCTATTACCCGATCACGCTCGAACGTTTGCGCGCGGCGAGAGGGTCACCCTATAAGCCGTTCCCGCCAAAAAATACCTATCTCGAATTCGATTTCACGGGGTATCACCCCCCAAAGGACGAAGATATCAGATCCGCAGTGAAGCAGGGCGCCGCGGCGCATCTCAACCCGCCGATAAAGAACATGGGCATAAAGGGCATTCGGAAAGCGGCAAAAGAGCTTTCGAAGTGGCCAGCTGTGTTTGACGACAGGACGCTTCGAATGAACCTGTTCAACCTGTACATTTTCATAGAAATCGGTGGCACGGGCGGCGGTTGTTTTCGCTACATGTACGCGCGATTCCTCAATGAAGCGGCAGGCGTGACTGGAGATAAGCAGTTCCTAAAGATAGCCGAGATGCTCCAAGAATCGGGCACGCTGTTTTCCGACGTTGGCAATCAGTTTAGCACCGCTGAAACTGTCGCAGACATCGACGAGAGGATATGCTCAGCCAGCAAAAAGCTCGAAAACATCGCTGAAATAGAGCTGGAAGCATTCAAACGACTCACAGAGATCGTTTCGCAATCGTGATGCAAAGAATTGCTGATATGTTTTTTCGAAATGTACTGTGAGAGAGCGAAACAGTGCACAAATGAGATAGATATTTACCGGCAGGGCTATTTTTACTCCATCATGAGCCTGTCAGATCTTCTTGTGGTAGCATTGATCCTCATAATCGTGCTCTTGGCTCTCTTCATCTTTATTAAGTTGCTTCCGCTATTGATACTCGCAGCATTGGTACTCTTTATGATTTGGTTTCTATATTATCGAAAAGGTCCGCGAAGATCAATCGCTTATTAACCTTACTTTCTTTGTTGTTTGACTGTTTAAACTGGATTCTCGCACGCGTTATAAGCGTTTTGAGCCTAAACAGAGTTCTATTTTGTTGGCGTTGTAAAAAGCTACCCATTAACAGCTGAAAAGGGGGCCCAGCAGATGAAACGCTTAAGCATAATCGCGCGAAGTTCGTATTGAGCATGTGTTTACTCAACTCAGTAATCTTGTTAATAGCTTTTATCTTCCTGGTATTCACTTTCCCCCCGGGAGCACTTCTCGTAGCCGTCGTTTGGCTGTATTTGCAGTTCAGACGAAAGCGTCGAAGTACGAACATAACTTAAACAGAAGTAGCACTCAACAGCAACTTCTTGCAGTAAACGGGCATGAGCTGCCGCGAGAATTTCTGCTGCTACGGTTCCAAATTAAGCGACATGCAGGCACGCGCAATGTCTTCATGGTGGCCGATCTGGATGAGACACAAATGACCGAGCTCATGCTCATTGTGTCGAAGAAGTTGGGCACGCAGCTAGAGTTCACGCCCGTCATTCCCGGAGCGGCGACGGTCGAAATTGCCGCGAAGGCGATAGAAAACGTGAAAAAAGTACCGATATAGCTCGTTATTTACTTAGGGCGGCGACCGAATCAGGTTCAAAACCTCTAATCCGATCCCAAAATGCCTTCTTGGGCGTGGGCTCTAATCGTTCAGCAGCCTACGCACATTTTTCTTATAACACGAAGTCTTTGAGTGCGTCCAGCAACGCCTTTCGCTCAACTGAATCAGTCGGATATATGTAAAAATCGACCGCGGCCCCTGCCACTCCTTTTTGATATATGTCGACGAACCTCCTGTTACTCATTCCCAATCTTCATCTAGATATCAAGTAAGATTTTTACTAAAAAACCTTCATAATAAGACGTTTCGGTGAGCTAATGCGTTTTGTAGGAAAGTCTAAAATTAGTCTGCTTTCAGCTAAAAAAGACAAGATATGCCCACAGATTCGGCTATCTCCACATCTTGCTGATACTATCGGCGATATAGCCGATGTTTTTGAAACTGAATTCAATGGTAAACGTGCGTTTCTAATTGTCACTCAGCAAAGTGTGCTATAAAGTGTGCTATATAATGACATGGTTTTACAACACAGCGAAAAAGTTTTAAAACCGGATGATGAAATAGACATTGATCTACGTTTTAATGCGCTTGAATCGCAGTTCAATGAGATAACATCACTTCTTTCTTAAACGAAAGCGCTAGCTTTAAAAAAGTTAAAAAAGA